>JANPNS010000031.1:0-3116 GCA_031427575.1 Gallionellaceae bacterium | reverse complement strand
GATTTGCAGATTGGATAGCAAGCGCTCGACCTCGCGGTCGGTAAGCTTGCTGCCCTCGATGCGGGTAGATGAGGCTATGCTCTCAATGGTGGCGACGCGCAGCAGGGCCGACAGCCGATCAGGCGCCAGCGTCCCCAAGGCGCGCCATGCCCCCTTGAACTCATCGTTCTTGGCGATCAGTGACAGGATGTCCGGGGTGATCTGGATTGTGTCGGTTCGAATCATGGAACCAATAATACACCCAATTACACCCATTTCAAATGAGCTATCAAAAGCACACCCATTAACACCCAAAGACCCGGTTGATCGCATCATCATCGCCACCACTATCGAACACTAAGCGCAACTGCTGAGTGTTGATGGGCGGTTCCCGGATTATCAGGAGTTGGCCGGGCTGTTGGTGTAGGGGTGCGGGGGTATGGATAGAGTCGCTTCCAGAAAAGTATTGCGAACCTGACCTCAATAGTTCCGGAATAACAAAAAAACCTTAACCCCGCTTAAACGGGCTGCGCTCATTCAGGTTATCCACATAGCCTGATATCGCCTCCGCTTCACGCTGCAAATAATCTTCCACTGCACGAGTAAATTCGGGATGCGCCAGCCAGTGCGCTGAGCATGTCGTCACCGGCAGAAACCCGCGTGCCAGCTTATGCTCTCCTTGTGCCCCGCCCTCAAAAATCTTGATGCCGCGTGAAATACAAAACTCCATCGCCTGATAATAACAAGCCTCGAAATGCAAACCCGAGTGATACTCGAACGCCCCCCATGAGCGCCCGTACAACACCTCATCGGTAAATAAATTCAGCGCACTGGCAATCATTTTCCCCTCACGCGAGGCAATCACCAGCAAGGTGTGCTGCGGCAGCGTGACCCCAATGCGCCGGAAAAAATCATCGTTCAGCGCGGGCGGTGAATGATGCAACTGCCGCGTGTGCGCATAGCATGACGCAAAAAAATTCCATTGCTCCGCCGTGGCCACCTCTCCCGTGACACATTGCAGAGTAATGCCCGCCTCTTGCACCTTGCGCCGTTCCTGCTTGATGCGCTTGCGCTTATCGCGGCTTAACCCTGCCAGAAACTCCTCAAAATCGCGATAGCCCCGATTTTGAGAAGCAACTGAATTCCGCCAATGAAACTGCACATCCCGCCGCAACATCATCCCTTGCGCCTTTGCGATTTGTGCATCCGCCTCATTCAGAAACAAACAATGCAGCGAGGACATCGCCAATTTTCTCGCCAACTCCAGCGCACCCCCCAACAGCAACTCGCGCACCTCAGCAGTCGCCGCCAACAAACGCGCCCCGGTCACTGGTGAAAAAGGCACGGCACACACCAGCTTGGGGTAATAGCGCAAGCCGTGCCGGTGATAAGCCTCGGCCCAGGCAAAATCGAACACATGTTCACCCACCGAATGCATCTTCACATACAGCGGCATTCCACCCAGCAAGTGCCCGGCTTGCCACACCGTAATAAACTGCGCCTGCCAGCCAAATTGCGCCGTGGCGCAGCCGCTTATCTGCAAGGCGTACAAATAAGCATGCGACAGAAAAGGATCACCCCCGGCCAGCGCGTCCCAATCCACAGCGGGAATATGCGCAAGGTCAGCGATAATCTTCAGGGTGGGTGTATTCATGCAGTCATTGTAGCGGGACATGGATAGCGGCAATAAAGTGGCGTGATTTAGCACTTGATTAATCGCACTGTTAGGAGCACTATTAAAAAACTTTAAACAACTCCATAAGGAGATAACCCATGTCTAACCTGACTGCCAACGATCTTAAAACCAAAGGCGTTGCCGCTATCGAGGCCGTCCTCGCGGAGCGTCCAGAAGCGATAGTCTCGGTGCGCGGCAAAGATCGCTATGTGGTAATGGAGATTGCGCAATATCACGACCTGCGCGAATGCGAGCTGGAAGCTGCACTGGCCGAAACACGCGCCGACATCGCGGCGGGGCGCTTTGTAATGGGGTCGCCGGCGGCGCATGTTAAACGGGTGAAAAAATCTGCCGCATGAGCATTAACGTGAAGCGCGCGCAGCGAGACCTTGCCCCCCTCTCCCGTGTGCGGGATAACCAGCGACTTGGCTGCGGTTTCTGGCAGCCTAGTCGAATGGCTAGTTGTTTCACCCAGAGGGCTGGGGAGAGGGAAGTGGTTATGGCGAATTCATTATCAATGTCGGCTATTTGCCATGACCTTTAAGCTCATCTTCACCGCGCAATATGAAAAACGTGCGGTGCGTTTTCTAAAGCGCCATCCCGAACTGGAAAAACAATACCTCAAAACCCTGCAACTGCTGGAGATGAACCCGCACCACCCCTCGTTGCGCTTGCATTCCTTGAGTGGCAGACTGCAAGGGCTGCATTCGGCTTCCATCAATATTTCTTACCGCATCACGCTGGAATTGATGATTCATAATGAAGAAATTATTCCGGTGAATGTGGGGGATCGTGATGTGGTGTATTAGTTAGCAAACTTAATGATGCTGACCCCGTTGGCTCCGCTTCGGCTATGTGCTTCGCCCATCGGGCACAAAGGCCACGCATGATGCCCTCTCACCTGGATTGCACCACCTCTGCCTTCGTGTCGATACACCGGCAGACGTCGCAGCCGTAGCCGCTCAGCTTCGCGGGGCTGGCATAGCAGCAACCGAGGCAAAACTCTATCCCACATACGCCCCGGACTATTGGGCAACCTGCTGCACCGACCCCGATGGCATCCGCTTTGCAGTCACCAACTACAGGCAAGAGCGTCGCGAGCGTCATGACAATTGGTAATTCGGGGAACCCGGCCCCTTGTGTTGAGCCTGGCTGATTAAATTAGTGTCCCTAATTGTTCTCGGCCATTCGAACCGTACCCCCTTACTCAGCAGTCAGAAATTAAGACGACACCGGTAGGGTGGATAAGCGTAGCGCATCCACCAAGCCCACGTTGGTGGATGCGCTACGCTTATCCACCCTACAAATACTGGGCATGATTTCCGTACCGCTGCTGGCGACCTTCTTTCAGCACGGCGCGTTTGCCGCGCACGATGTCATGATGACCAGCCGGGCGTTGATCGGCTACAGCGTCGGGCTGGTCGGGCTGATACTGGTGAAAATACTCGCGCCGGGTTTTTAC
>JANPNS010000030.1:0-11008 GCA_031427575.1 Gallionellaceae bacterium | reverse complement strand
GGTGAACATTAAAAATGTGTGAAACCCGCATCATCTCTGTGTCCTCTGTGTCCTCTGTGTCCTCTGTGTCCTCTGTGTCCTCTGTGTTCTCTGTGGCTTGAACTGCGGTTTTTAGGATGATGTCAAATCAAACAAAAATGGCAGCCGTAAGTTCGGCTGCCGTCAGGTATTTACAGCGGCTTTCACAGTTGTTGCAGCAGTGCCTCAGCCCCCGCGCGCTGCTGATCATCTCCATCTCGCACCACTTCTTCCAGAATTTCCCGCGCGCCTGCAGCATCACCCATTTCTTTATAAGCATTGGCAAGATCGAGCTTGGTGGCAACATCATGCCAGTGCTCATCTTTGCCGTCTGCTGCAGGTGAGGGAGTTGACGCCACGGGTTCATTCATATTCAGACTGATCTCGGCCAGACCGATGTCCATTGATGCCTTGGCCACGGCTTGCTCTGGGGCGGACTCAAATTTATTGACGCCAGGAATGTCCAGCGTGAAAGAAAGGCCATCATCCGTGTCCGCTGGGACAGCCTTTGGCTCCTCCTGTTTCGCCATCGCCGGGATAGGCTCATGACCTGCTGTTACATCGAAAATCAGATCACCCAGATGCTTTGCGGATGTGTCTTCATGGTCTGTGCTCTGCGCAGACACGCTCGGACGACTGCCTGTCACGTCGAAATCCATCGGTGCGTTTAATACCAGTGTACTATCGAAACTCGGCTCAATGGCAGCCGCTGGCACTTTCGTGGTAGCGAGGCCAAGATCAAAATCCATGGCTGATGGCTGTTTTTTGGTCATGCCCACATCAAACATGGCTTCAGGCGCGCCCTTTGTCGCTGCCGTAGCTGTTCTGACATCGCCACCATACATCGGATTGTTTGGCTCCAGCTTAAGGCCCATTATGGTTGCCTGCTCCCAAGCCGACGCGTCGCCGGAATCCTGCAACTGACGGGCAATAGCAGAAAATGCTGTGACGTCCCTGCGGTTCAAATAGATAGACAGCAGCTTCAGATGAATTTTGTGGTTACCCGGTTTTTTAATCAGCGCATCTTTCAGAATTTCTTCAGCTTGCTCGTCACGACCAAAGTTCAGAAACAGATCAGCCTCACTGATCGGATCGACATCGCCGGTTGACGAATTGCCAATACCAGTGGCATCGACCACAGTATTTGTAAAGTCTCCTGTCTCCGGCGAGGGTGCGACTGGCGCAGTGATGCGGCCAGAGGCACTATCTACGTCTTCCGCAAACAATCCGTGCCTGCGACGCTGGGCGCGTCGCCGCAACACCATGCCCAGCCCGCCCAGACCCAGCACAACGACCGCACCGCCCGCCAGATAAAGCGGTTCGCCTAACAATTCGTCTAACAATTCGTCCAGCAGGGAAGGTTGCGGGATATCAACTTTTGGTTTCGCCGTCAGCTGCACCGCACTGGCTGGCTGTACCGCACTGGCAACTGCGACTGCTGAGACAGGCGGCACTTCGGGTAACGCTCCCGGCATGGCAGGTTCAGTTTTGTTTTCCGGCAGGGCTGACTGATTCTTCAACTCCAGCAGGCGCTGCATGGCCATGACGTTTTTCTCCAGCAATGCCGCCCGCTCCTGGCTTTCCGCAAGCGTCTTGCTAATAGCGACAGTCTCTTCTTGCTGCGCGTGGATTTTGTCCAGCGTGTTTTTTGCATTTCCGCCCACAGCGGCATTGTCGCCAGGCGCCTCACCCTTGGATAACCGCACCACTTCCTTGGCGGATTCTTTAGCCGGAGGCGCTTGGTCGGCAACCGTGGCACTGATCTTTCCTGAGGCTTCCTGCCTGGGCGCCTGCTCTGCAGCCGCCCCACTGGCTGCCGCAAGTCTTTGCCGGTAAGCATGCCAATCGGCGACTTGCGCATGGATTTCCTTCGCCGCTTGAGCCTGGGTCAGCTCATCCAGCTCTGGCTGTTGCGGCATGCGCAGTATTTTTCCTGCTCGCAGGCGATTCATATTTTTGCCGTCGAATGCATCGGCATTGGCGCGATACAATGCAACCAGCATGCGCTCAAGACTAATGTCGGGAGATTTGGCTTGGCTGGCAATCTGGTACAGAGTATCGCCACGTTTTACCGTGATGGCTCCGGAAACAACATTGGTGCTGGCAGCGGTTTCGTCGGAAATTTTGTCGGCAGTATCAGGTATGGCCGCAACAGGTATTTCTTCTACAGGAACTTCTTCTCCCATCGGCGCAATGGCGCTCTCTGCTATCGCTGCGCTGGTTGCTTCCTCGTCCTGGGGACTGATCCCGGATTCATCGATAACGCTAGGCTCAACGAGCTTTACTTCCGCCGCCTTGGGTTGATCCGCTGCATAGCCTGGGGGGTCGAGTAAAAATGTGTATTCGCGCAACAGCTTGCCAGATGGCCAAGTCAGTTCCACCAACAAACTCACGAATGGCTCGTTGATCGGTTGCACTGAAGTAATCTTGAGATATGGCTGGCCATTGCTGTCATGTGTCTCAATCTGGAATTTCAACTGCGGCAGGTTGTAAGGATAATCCAAGCCCACAGCCTTAAACATTTCGGGTGATGCCAGGCGCACAGTCAAGTTATTTATTTCGGCCTTGCTGGCGGTCTCCAGTTCTATCTCCAGCTTCAGTGGCTCGCCCAAGGAGGTGGTCAGATTAATTCCACCCATACCCACAGCACTGGCTAAACCAGGCAGGACTAAACCAGTAACCAGCACCAATGCTTTGATATGTGATTTCAGCACTCAGCTACCTTTATATTAATTTCCACACAATCAACATAACATCATGAAGTTATCAGCACAAGCTAAAAGCGAACATTAATGTATTAATCCATATATTTTTGAATCAAAATCTCGGCTATCTGTATGCTGTTAAGCGCCGCCCCCTTGCGCACATTATCACTCACCACCCACAAATTCAAACCGCGCGGGTGCGAAATATCTTCGCGGATGCGCCCGACAAAAGTCGCATCCTGCCCCGCCGCTTCGATGGCGGTGGGATAGCCACCCGGCTCATGCTTATCCAGCACCTGCACTCCCGGCGCTTTTTCCAGCAAGGCACGTGCTTCATCCGCAGTAATTTTTTTGCGCGTTTCGATATGCACTGCTTCGGAGTGACCGTAGAACACCGGCACCCGCACTGCAGTGGCATTCACCATGATGCTGTCGTCTTCCATGATCTTGCGCGTCTCCCACACCATTTTCATTTCTTCCTTGGTGTAGCCATTTTCCAGAAACACATCAATTTGTGGCAGCACATTGAAAGCGATGCGCTTCGGGTATACCTCGACCTTAACATCCTGCTGGCTGAACAAGGCGCGACTCTGATCCGCCAGTTCTTCGATGGCCTCCTTGCCGGTGCCGGATACCGCCTGATAGGTGGCGACATTGATGCGCTCTATGCCCACCGCATCGTAGATGGGTTTTAGCGCCACCAGCATCTGGATGGTGGAGCAGTTTGGATTGGCGATGATGCCGCGATTCTTGTACTGCGCAATGGCGTGCGGATTTACTTCCGGCACTACCAGTGGAATGTCATCGTCGTAGCGAAAGTGCGCAGTGTTATCTATCACCACACACCCAGCCGCAGCCGCAATCGGCGCATATTTTTCCGACACACTGCCACCCGCGGAAAACAAGCCGATCTGTGCTTTGGAAAAATCAAAACCTTCCACATCCAGCACCGTCATTTCCTTGCCATGAAAGGTCACCTTGGAACCGGCAGAGCGGCTGGATGCCAGCGGGTACAGATTTCCCACCGGAAACTTGCGCTCTTCCAGTATGGATAGCATCGCCTCACCGACTGCGCCAGTTGCCCCTAATATGCATACATCGTATTTCTTGCTCATGTTTCTTCTCTCTAAAATATTTAGCTGGTAGCCGGTAGCTTGTAGCGAGTAGCCAAACCGTTTCTGCTACCAGCTACCAGCTACTGGCCCAAAGCTTTTACAACCGCATCACCCATCGCATCCGTACCCACCTTGTGCATGCCCGCTTCGGCAATGTCGGCGGTACGTAAACCTTGCTGCAAAGTCTTGCGCACTGCGGTTTCAATGCGCTGTGCAACCTCCTCACGCGCGAAAGTGTAACGCATCATCATCGCTACTGACAAAATTGTGGCCAGCGGGTTGGCGATGTTCCTGCCGGCAATGTCCGGCGCCGAACCGTGGCACGGCTCATATAATCCCTTGTTATTGGCGTCCAGAGAGGCCGAAGGCAACATGCCAATAGAACCGGTCAACATGGAAGCCTCATCCGACAGAATGTCGCCGAAGATATTGCCGGTCACGATCACATCAAACTGTTTGGGGGCGCGTACCAACTGCATCGCGGCGTTATCCACATACATGTGCGACAACACCAACTGCGGATATTCCTTGGCCACGTCGGTCACGATCTCGCGCCACAACATGCTGGTATCCAGCACATTGGCCTTATCCACCGAGCACACTTTTTTATTCCGTTTCATCGCGATCTGGCAGCCAACGTGCGCCACACGACGGATCTCCGATTCGCTGTAAAGCATGGTATCAAAACCCTGGCGTTCGCCATTTTCAAGTTTGCGCACGCCGCGTGGCTCGCCAAAATAAATATCGCCGGTGAGTTCGCGCAGAATCATGATGTCCAGCCCTGACACCAATTCCGGTTTCAGGCTGGAAGCATTCACCAGTTCGGGATACACCAGTGCCGGACGCAAGTTGGCGAACAAACCCAGGCCCTTGCGTATGCGCAGCAGACCTTGCTCCGGGCGCATGGGGCGGGGCAACGTGTCAAATTGATAGCCGCCCACTGCACCAAGCAGTACCGCGTCTGATTGCTGCGCCAGCTTCAATGTCGCATCGGGTAGCGGATCACCTGACGCGTCATAGCCCGCGCCGCCGATGTGCGCGTATTCCAATTCAATTTTCAAGCCATCGCGCCGCAAGACTTCCAGCACTTTTGCCGCTTGCGCCACGATTTCCGGCCCGATGCCATCACCGGGCAATACTGCGATTTTCATGAATCCCCTTAAAATCCGTGAAATGTGAAACGTGAAATGTGAAACGTAACCCTCCCGACAGGGAGGGTGGCGCGAAGCGCCGGGTGGGCATCACGTTTCACGTTTCCCATTTCACACAAAAAGCCACGGCTGCGCCGCACAACGCTTGGTCTCAAACACTTTAATCTCGTCCACATGCTGCAAGGTCAAGCCAATGTCATCCAGACCATTCAGCAAACAATGTTTACGAAAAACTTCCACTTCAAATTTGTAAATCGTGCCATCCGGCGTACGGATGGTCTGCTGCTCCAGATCAATCTCTAACTTGTAGCCCACCTGCCCCGCTGCTGCCTTGAATAGTGCATCTACTTGTTGCGCTACCAAGCGTATCGGCAACAAGCCATTCTTGAAACAGTTGTTGAAAAAAATATCGGCGAAACTGGGCGCGATGATGGCGCGAAAGCCATAATCTTCCAGCGCCCACGGCGCATGCTCGCGCGAAGAACCGCAGCCGAAATTCTCGCGCGCCAGCAGAATCTGCGCGCCTTTGTAGCGCGGCTGGTTCAGCACAAAATCCGGATTGAGCTTACGCTTTAAGACATCCATGCCAGGTTCGCCATGATCCAGATAGCGCCACTCATCAAACAAATTCTGGCCAAAACCGGAACGCTTGATGGATTTCAAAAATTGTTTGGGGATGATCGCATCGGTGTCCACGTTGGCTCTATCCAGTGGCGCTACCAACCCATTCAGTGCGGTAAATTTTTGCACTATGGCTTGCTCACTTTTTCCACTTTTTCGCCCGCTTTTTTAAGACCGCGACCCACCCACCTACCGCCTGTCTGTACACCCTTCACTGCTGCCTTGCCGCCCTTCTTGATGACCGGCTCAACCACTTCGACACCTTTTTTAATGCCTTTGGCTGCCGCTGTAGCGCCCTTCTTTATGCCCCGACCGGCAGCCTCGCCACCTTTTTTTATACCATCGCCGGCGCGCTCCACCACGCTGTCATCGGCATATCCATTGTGACCAACAAGTGTACCGGTAAGCACCAGAAAAAAAGCTATCCATTTCATGTCCGCTCCTTCACCATTTACTTACATCAACAAAATGCCCGGCAATCGCCGCTGCTGCTGCCATTTCCGGACTGACCAGATGAGTGCGCCCGCCCGCTCCCTGCCGCCCCTCAAAATTGCGGTTGGAGGTCGAAGCGCAACGCTCACCCGGCAAAAGCTTATCGTCATTCATCGCCAAACACATGGAACAACCCGGCTCGCGCCATTCAAAACCAGATGCGATAAAAATTTTATCCAAGCCTTCACTCTCAGCCTGCCGCTTTACCAAACCGGAACCGGGCACCACCATCGCCAATTTTACATTGGCCGCGATATGCTTGCCGCGCACCACGTCCGCCGCCACGCGCAAATCCTCGATGCGTGAATTAGTGCAGGAGCCGATGAACACCTTGTCAATCTGAATCTCGGTCATCGGCGTATTCGGATGCAAACCCATATATTTCAATGAGTGCTCAATGCTATTGCGTTTCACCGGGTCACCCTCGCGCGCTGGATCGGGCACGCACCCGTTCACCGCCACCACCATTTCGGGAGAGGTACCCCAAGTTACTTGCGGTTGAATGGCAGCGGCATCAAGGCGCACCACCTGATCAAACTGCACGCCCGCGTCGCTGTGCAACGTACGCCAGTAAACCACCGCCTTGTCCCACATCTCACCTTGCGGCGCAAACGGTCGCCCCTTGAGATAATTGATAGTCGTGTCGTCCACCGCAATCATGCCGGCGCGCGCGCCCGCTTCTATGGTCATATTGCACACCGTCATGCGCCCTTCCATGGACAAGGCACGGATCGCGCTGCCAGCAAACTCGACGGAGTAGCCAGTGCCACCCGCCGTGCCGATCTTGCCGATTACCGTCAGCGCGATGTCCTTGGCGGTAACACCCTTGCCCAACTTGCCTTCCACCACAACCTGCATCGTCTTGGTTTTTTTCATCAGCAAACATTGTGTCGCCATCACATGCTCGACTTCGGAGGTGCCGATGCCAAAAGCCAGCGCGGCAAATGCGCCGTGCGTGCTGGTGTGCGAATCACCGCACACCACCGTCATGCCGGGCAAAGTTGCGCCCTGCTCAGGGCCAATGACATGCACAATTCCCTGGCGCATGTCCGTCATCTTGAATTCGGTAATCCCCAATGCAGCACAATTTTCATCCAACGTTTCTATCTGCAAGCGCGAAATCGGATCGGCGATACCTTGCGCGCGCCCCGTGGTCGGCACATTGTGATCCGCCACAGCGAGCATGGAAGCGATGCGCCAAGGCTTGCGCCCGGCCAGACGCAAGCCCTCAAACGCCTGCGGACTGGTCACTTCATGCACCAAATGGCGGTCAATATAAATCAACGCCGTGCCGTCGGCTTCCTGACGGACTACGTGAGCTTCCCAAAGTTTGTCGTATAAAGTTTTTGTATTCATTGCTTCCATTCCATCCCATCCCTAAATCAAAAATGACACGAAGGCGAGCCGCAGGCAGTACAGATAGTACGGCAAGGTTTGGTTTAGGGCTGGAATTACCTGATTGAGCATGTGATTATGCCATAAGGGCGCCTCTAAAAATTCAAAATCCTAAGCGAGACAAGGCGCGAGCAAAAAATTGCGACGCAGCATATATGTGATATGTAAGGAGTAATTTTTTGTGAGCAACGCAGTATCGCGACGGAGTTTGGATTTTTAGAGGTGCCCATAACAGGAGCGGCCTGGCAGCTTGTGCGTTGTAATGTTCCGGCGATATTACCCGGTGAGGAGCAAAACTAGCCCTGCGGTTTTTTTAAATCAGGAAGCTCTACCCATACATTGGTTGCTTGGGTCGGTGGCTTCTTGATTTGTTTGTCGTAAATCAGGCTCAGGTTGAAAATTTCCATCGCAGCTTCCGGCGGAAATCCCTTACGCTTGCCATCGCGCGTATCCATCATAAGCTCGGTAAAATATTTTTCCATAGTCGGAAATTTCCACAGTTCAATGATCCGATTAAAAATATGAGGGAAGTTTTTCTCAAGAATGTGCGGATATTTGTCCTCGGCACCGTTCAAAAGTTGTAGCATCTTCTCATTCATTGTATTAACCCCTGTTTGATGGCGTATTTAAAGGCCAAGTAACGGAAAAATGCAAACCCATCATGGCTACGTGCAGTGTTCATGCTCATTTTTCCAATTCAATTTTAGGGCACCTCTAAAAATTCAAAATCCTAAGCCAGGCAAGGCGCGAAAGAAAGTCCGCGCAACCCATTTATTTTGATATGTAAGCGTTAAAATTTATTGAGCAACGCAGCATCGCGACGGAGTTTGGATTTTTAGAGGTGCCCTTTAGTATATCCGAATCCTGACGCAAAAAGTTAAGCGTGTCAGCTTCGAACAGTGATTTTAGAGCACCTCTAAAAATTCAAAATCCTAAGCGAGACAAGGCGCGAGAAAACGAAGTTTCAGTGTAGGGTAACCTTCAGGTTGGCCGGAACTAAAAATTTTAGCGCGCCGCATATGCATGACCCTTCGACTGAGCTCAGGACAGGAATTTAAGCGTTAAAATTTTTTGAGCAACGCAGCATCGCGACGGAGTTTGGATTTTTAGAGGTGCCCTAATGGGAAATCTCGGATAAGCGACATTTACTTGCTCTTTTGCTCATACACCCCATCCCATTCCGGTCCCAGATTCTGGCCACGCAGCTCCTCGATCCGTTCAAGATAAACGGCATAGATATGTGTAGCCGGGCTTTGCTGTTGCAGACGTTTGAATAATCCTTTGGCGGCCGGCCATTGGCGTGTGAAATACAGCCCCAGCGCTTGTTGATACATTTCAACTTCTGCCAGCAACTCCTCTGATGCCTGCTCGCGATAGCACAGCGGCTCAAAAATATTGACTGCGTCTTTTTTGCCTTTCACGCGCACCAGATCCAGTTGGCGGAACACGATGTGATCCTGTCCCTGGCGCGTGTTTTCTCCCACAATTAATTTTACGCCGTAAAATTTGGTCAGGCTTTCCAGACGCGAGGCGAGATTAACGGTGTCGCCGATAACGGTGTAGGCGCGACGGAACTCAGAGCCCATGTCGCCCACGTTCATCATTCCGGTATTGAGACCAATACCGACATTCACCTCGGGCAAGCCATTGGCCTTGAACACCGGTTTCAGATCTTCCACCTTGGACAGCATGTCGAACGCGGCATCCAGAGCATGGCGCGCATGCTGCTCATCGCGCATGGGCGCACCCCAGAACGCCATGATCATGTCGCCCACATATTTGTCTATGGTGCCACGCCGGTCGAAGATGGCGCGCGTCATGGGGGTGAAAAACTCGTTGAGTAATTTTTTCAGCTCGTTGGCGTTGAGCGTCTCGGAGATAGCGGTGAAATTGCGCACATCGGAAAACAGCACCGTCATCTCGCGGCTGTCACCTTCAAAGCCGAAATTCTCGCCCGTGTTACGGCTCATTTCTTCGACCAGCGCCGGCGGCACGTACTGCCCAAACATGCCTTTCAATAACACGCGCCCACGAGACTCACTCAGAAAACCATAAGCCATATTAAGCAGGGTCAGCATAAACAGCAGGATGAGCGGCGTGGCGATATTCATTACCAACCCTTGATCGCGCCATAGCCACATATTCAACGTAACCAGCGCAACTCCCACGGCAACGCTCAGCAGCGACGCGCGTAGCGGACTCAACCTCGGCAGCAATAGTGACAGGGTGATGCCCAGTGCCAGCAGAACAAGAAAGTCTGCCGCCTCGGCCCAGTCCGGATGAACGGGGATACGTTGATCCAGAATTCCGGACACGATATTGGCGTGTACCTCCACCCCCGGATATACCTCCTGCACGGGTGTGGAGCGCATATCAAACAGACCAGACGCAGTCGTGCCAACAAACACGATCGTGCCCGCCAGTGTCGGCATGGACACCCGTCCGTGCAGCACATCGGTGGCCGACAGGTAAGTAAAGCTGGGATAAGGCCCGCGATAGGGGATGATAACGCGGCCTTCCGCGTCTGTCGGAATATCATAGCCGGCCAGGCGCACCGATTCTATGGCCAGGCTATCGCCCAATGACACGGTACGTATTTGGATTGCTTCGCCCCCATAATTGGCGCGCGCCGCCTCCAGACTAAGTGAGGCATAGACCTTGTCGCCATAGCGCTTCAGCAGCGACGAGCGGCGCACGATACCGTCTTCATCCAGATCCGCATCAAAAAATCCGCCATATGCAGCCGCCTGTTGCAGGCGCGGCAGGTTGGCGCTATAGCTGGGCATGAGCGGAATCAGGCTACTTTGCGACACGGCATTATCGGCATCGGACAGGGATCGTGGCAACCGCCCCACCGGCTCCTGCTGCCCCGTTCTAAAGGTGTAACCCAACACCACGTTGCGTCCCCTGAGTTGAGCGACCAATTTGGAATCAGCATCCAGCCTGGGCATCATTTCGCGCAAAGCTGGCTCCAAGTTTTTTTTCTCGGCCTCGGATAACTTTTCCAGTATGCGCTGCGCCGGATTGACTTCCGGCTCGGCGAACAGCACGTCGAAAGCGACCACCGATACCTTGTTCTCGAACAGCTTGTCTACCAATCTGGCGATTTTCTCGCGCGACCACGGCCAGCGCCCTTCCGCCTTGAGGCTCTTTTCGTCTATATCGACGATAACGATGCGCGAATCAATCACACTTTTTTCCGGCAGACTGGCGTTGAGACGCACGTTATAGGCCAGCAGCTCTATGCGTTGTTGTAAAGACTTAAGCACACCGGTTTGGGACAACTGCACCACGATAGCGCCGAACACCAGCGCCAATCCAGCCACTACCGGATAGAAATGATGTTTGCTGAGATATTTGTTAAATTGAATTTTCATGCTCGGCTCACCATTCCACATTGTCTCGCCGAGCGGCGATGAGCAAAATGATGTTGCACACAGGTATCAGGCTGGGAACGGACAATATAGGGCACCTCTAAAAATTCAATTTTCTAAGCCAGGCAAGGCGCGAG
>JANPNS010000029.1:0-5973 GCA_031427575.1 Gallionellaceae bacterium | reverse complement strand
GATGCCAAAGTGTGCCACCACCGCATCCAGCACCGCACCGGGGGAGTGCTGCTCGGTGGTATCTTCGGGTGCGGGCATGGGTGCTGCGGATTCCGGCAAGGGCGTGGAAGCAAGGATGGTGGAACCGTAGCGGGCAAATAGCAGGGCGGCGCTATAGCTGTCAAAATGACACAGAATCACACGATTGTGATCAAAGAGTGGGGAGTTGCTCATAGTGGGTGTCCGCTTCGTTGGTTTTAAATAAAAATCTAGCCGATGGTAATTATCAAAGGCTCCAGCCCGGCAACCGTGGCTTCGATCACGTCGCCTTTTACTACGGGGCCGACACCCGCAGGAGTACCAGTAAAAATAAGGTCGCCGGGGAACAGTTCGATCAGGTTCGACAGACGGTTGACCATCTGCGGAATCTTCAAAAGCATGTCGCCGACATCGCCGCTCTGGCGTATTTCGCCGTTCACCTTCAATTCGATCTTGCCCCGTGAAATCGCGCCGGAATAGAACTCTGGCGTGATCGCACTACAGGGAGCTGAATGGTCGAATGCCTTGGCCATATCCCAGGGGCGACCCTTTTCCCGAGCTGCGCGCTGCAAGTCGCGTCGGGTCATGTCCAGGCCCACGGCATAGCCGAAGACATAATCGTAATCGACCTTGTCGGCGGGGATGTTCTTGCCGCCCTTGTGCAAGGCCACCACCAGCTCCACCTCGGGCTGCAAATCGGCGGTATTGGGCGGATAGGGCATGACGGAATTATTGTGCAGGATCGTGCTGGCCGGTTTCATAAAAAAGAATGGCTCATGGTTACTCATATCCCCGCCCATTTCCTGTACATGAGCGGGGTAATTTTGGCCTATGCAGAAAATACGGCGCACCGGAAACGGCTTGCTCGACATGGCCTCCAGCGTGACGACGGGAGCGGGCGGGAAGGCGTAGTTCATTTTTTTAACCTCGTAAAATAACAGTAAATTTTAAATATTTTATTCTGCAAACGGCTGTTGGACGAGTCACTGATTTCTGGTCAGATTAAAATCGCCAAATGGTGAGTTCGCTGCACCATTTTAAATCCCCCCTAGCCCCCCTTTTTCAAAGTGGGGAATGTAGATAAAAATCGCGCGCATAGCCTTTACTCAAACGTGTAGTGTTTGATTCCCCACTTTGCAAAGGGGGGCTAGGGGGATTTGTTTTGCTGCTGTTTTTAGGTTTATCCCATCAGCACAATCACACCAGCCTGTCATTACTACGGTAGCCCGCGTCCATTTCAAATTCCAGATAATAAATTCTGAAATGATCTTCCATTTTTGTTTCGTCCGGAATGGAGTCCGTGCGTTCTGGATATTGCGCCAACAGTGTGGTGCGATGTGACGTCCACGCTTTCAACAATACCGCCCTCGCATCTTCTCTGTTGCGCCCCACGCCTTTGAAGATGAAGTTATGGGTAATCATTTCGGCTATGTAAAAATGCGGCGACAGCGGCAAACTTTCTTCACTCATGCCTGTGCGGCTTTCTGTCCAAAATCCATGCCGCGAAATACTGAGCAGCGCATGAATGCATCTGCGCTGGGTGCGACCTTTTTATGGTGACAGAATTTTGCCGTCAGCTTCGCCAGCCCCTTGATGTCCCGTCCGGTTGCTGTCGGGAACATGTCGACCAGTTCATCTATCAATTTGGCATCAACGTCCAGCGCAAACTGTTCGGTCATCACCTGCCATATCTTGCGGCGTGCATCGCTTTGCGGTGGGTGGAACTTGATCAGGGCGATGCAGCGGGACACGATGGCTTCGTCTATATCATCGACGCGGTTAGTGGTTAAAAACAGCAGGCCGTTGAAATACTCCAGCACGCGCAGGAACACACCAACCACCGCATTCATGGTGATATAGTCGTCGCGGCGTTTGATATAAACATCCGCTTCGTCGATCAGCATCACCGCGCCCCAGCGCAGGGCCCGGGTCAATACGTCCTTGAGCGCAATCTCCATCGCGGCCACATTCAGCCCCAGCTGACCCGAGTGTACCCGGTACAGCGGGCGTTTGATAATTTCGGAATACACTTCTGCGGTCAGCGTCTTACCTACCCCCGCCGGCCCGGCACACAACACCGTGGTGCCGCCTGATTTTCCGGCCACGATGTCGTCCATCAAGACATCCATTTCGGCAGTCAGGATGTCAATGAGATCTGTCTGTTCCTGCGGCAAGATCAGCTTTTGTTTCAGCGCAGGCTGGTACTGATAAGGGCTCATGTCATCGACATGCACCCACAGATAATGGTGCAGATCCAGATGAAACATGAGGATGTAAGCGTGAACCGGGAGCTGGCAAAACAATCCTTTCGGTATCGCAGCCTGCGATTCCTTGGCTTCATCTTCAGCTTCGTACTGATTACTTTTTGCCGCCTTGTTCAGGTACGCGCCGAGAATATCGCCTGTCACTTCCAGCGTTAAGGTGCGCGAGGTCAGTATGCTTTCGTCATTGACCAGGCGGGCACTGCCACCGCTGCTCGACAGCACCACCACGTCCTTGCGCGACCAGTCGACATTGCGGTGCGATGCATTCGGGTCTTCGGTATAAAAGCCTGTACCTTGTGCGGAAAACTGTGCGCCATATTGCGCGCGCCAGTCAAAGTAGCGCGCTACAATTTCATCGTAAGTGCTGATGAGTTCGGGTGTTTCTTTCAGGTAGCCCTTTGCGGCAAAGATTTCGCTGATTGTTTTATTCTCGATATCACCCGCACCTATGCGGAACGATGTCATGGTAAGCGTACCCTTGGTATTGGCCTTCAACTCGACAAATACTTTCCCGGTTTCGTCGTTCGATGCCGGCGTATAGTCGAGCCGGGTGACCACATAAGGTAAGGGTTTGCTGGCTACGTTTGCAGTGAACAGCCAGCCGCGAATCGCATCGCTCATCAGGTAGCGCGCGATTGCCGGCAGCACCATTTCCAGTTCGTTCGCCTTGAAGCGCACGCCGTCGTCATTCATGGCGGCTTGCAGGGTGGCAAGCTGCGCGGCACGCGCCCGCATCTCCGGCCCCGCTGCCTGGTACAGATTGCCAAGAAAGCTCACTTCGGTATCCGACAGCTGGCTGAACATCACCTCGACTTTATTGCCGAACTTTAGCTGCTCCTTCAGTGACGCCAGCCCCGGGAATGCATCGACCAAGGCATCTACATAGGGCTGTTCTATCTGCAGTTTCATTACTGCGTTCCTTCCAGTATTTCCAGCGCAACCAATTGATCGCGTAATGCATCCCGCGCCGAGGAACCTTCCTCTCTATCGAAGAAGGGATCGTTTTCCAGCGCACCGGTCGCTTGCGTATCAGACCAGTAAATTTTGCAGGCCTTGGTGCGCCGCGTGAGCGCGGCGACACAGGCATCGGTTTCGGTCACCGCTTCGAGTTGAAACACGCCATCGCCCAGCAGATAGTCCGCCCGATACAACGGCGTGTCCCAACCATGCTGATCGGCAAGACTGCATATCGCCGGGAATTCGTTGCGGACATTTGGAGTTTCAGGTGTCTTGCCCGGTAATTCCAGCAATTCACGCGCAGTCACGACATCGAATATTTCCCACTCCTTCTTCTTATCAGCCACATAGATTTTTCGCATGAGGTCCTGTTTTTCAAATGCAAACCACGCATGCGCTCTGCCTTGTTCCGGAAATTCGACTACGTAAATCATAAGCTTCTCCTGAGTGGCTCTGATGAAATTTTTAATGCCGTGACGTTTTCGCCGGTGAGCATGGTCGACACTCGCTCGCTGGCTTCCAGCGCCCCTTCCATATACCCGGCAGCATAACTCGCCGTCTCGGAACCGCAGAAATACAGCTTGGCATTCCATAAAGGTCGACGCAGAGTGGTATCGCCATATGCCGGATGTCTGGTTGGTGGGGACTGATCCAGGGTGCTGCTGGTATAAATCTCGCTAGCCCAATCCTGCATATGCTGCGTACCGTCATCGGCCTCGCTACCAAAAAGCTGCACCAACTGGCTGGAAATTAACAGCGGCATGCCCTCTTGAAAAGACTTGCGCAGGGCCGGGGGCAGCGCCACAAACCCGCCCAGTGCAGCCTGATCGGCCGCTGCGTTGCAGGCATCGAAGGTCTCATAAAGTACCGCTTGTTCATGCTCGACAAAGGCATTGCCGGCAACACCTGCTGTACGCCAGAACGCCTGCGGATAAGTGACAACTACCTTGGCTTGATCTGCCATCCAGGTATAGGTCGCGCGCATGCTCTGACGCATCGTTTCATCTAGCGGCGGCTCGAAGCGCACATGCTCTTCCAGCACTCGGGGCGGCACAGCCAACACCACGCGTCGTGCAGCAATCAACTGGACGCTTTCACCGCAACGGAAATGCAGTTCAACGTGTTCGCTATGTTCAATGATGGCAATCAGCACGTGGCCTGTATGTAGCGCATCGGCAGGCAGATTTGCAGCAAGCGCCTGCACCAGACTTCCCATCCCGCCCACAAGACGCTGGGCTCCATCATGCACGCCGCTGCTGGTTGGATAAGGTTGCGGCGGTTTGTCAGGATTGTTGAGATTCAGCACCGTGCCTTGATTATGCTGGGAGTAAGCCTCCAGCCCAAGCTCTGCAACCAGTTGAGTCATACGCGGCTGGGTATTTGGCCAGTACCAGGACGGGCCGAGGTCAAGCGCCATGCCATCGCTGGGTACGCACAAAATACGGCCGCCAAGTCGGTCGCGCGCCTCAAACAAAGCAAATTCTCGCCCCTGTTGTTGAATGCTATGGGCCAATGCGAGCCCGCTCAAACCACCGCCAATAATCGCTGTGTCCAGCATGGTTCGTCTCCGAATATAGAATATGGGACTAATCTAGCAAGTATCGTTCCTCATTATTAAAATCTCGCCGTAATTTGTTTATCTGCGGCTCACAGCCGGGTTCCGATGGTTCAAAATGCTGGAAGCGCAATCCATGCTGCGCTGTCGCATTTGCGACAAAACATACAGCGAGAATACCTAAATTGTAGCGTCACCTCATCGCTCAATATTTTTCCTGATCATCGTAGAAGCCTGCGCAGACTACGGTTCACGGCTTTGACTCATAGCTCTCGTCATATGGCATGGTTTGTGCTGGATTGTAAATGTCATGCATCCGCATGTAGATAGTAGGAGGCTAAAATGCACGCAACAATTGAAACTCAAGCGACTCAAGCCGCTCAATCCACTCAAGCAAGCCAGGCAATGTTACGTATCGAAGGCCAGGATTCCTGGATCGCACCAGAGGAGCGCATTTCCGAAGGCATTGATGCTGCAACTGCCGTGTTTGCACGTCACCATGTTGATCCGCTTGATTGCGAGAAGGCTAACGAGAAACTGATTCGTGGCAAGGAATTGCTCAGCAAAGAGGAAGCGCTGTTGAGCCTGATTTGGGAAGAAGCAGATTACGCTGCGTTCCACGCGATCACGGTGGGCTGGTTAAGCCGGGATATCGACATTCAGATCAGCGTACGCTAAACACGACGGTTTCGTTGGCGGAAAATACGGCAACGAAACCGTACAGGCAAGGGGCGCATGCCTCAGCGATAGCCTTCTTCCCGCAACACGCGCTGCACGGCCGGGCGCGTCAGCATACGCTGGTAATGCGCGAGGCAGTTTGCTGGCAGCTCGATCTTGATTTTGTCGGCCCAGAACTCGACATAGAATAGCGCCGCGTCGGCAATTGAAAAATTGCCCGCGACATATTCCTTGCCAGCCAATGCTTCATTCATCACGGCAAAGCACTTTGCAACGATCTCATGCCCGCGCAACTTTATCGCATCGTGATCTGCCGCGTTGGGGGTGAAATTGTCGGCAGTAAAAATACGCGTGTAACCCTCGCCGTGGATGGTGAATACCGAGGGTAGGCAAAAGTCCACTTCCTACCAAACTTCTGGCAACTGTTGCTCTTAAAATAGCATAACCATAATTCAGCAATTGATTGGGTGGTTCTCCCTCTCTTCGTCTCAAAAACATTTT
>JANPNS010000028.1:0-1786 GCA_031427575.1 Gallionellaceae bacterium | reverse complement strand
AGGGACATGGCGCGATTATTCAACATCGTTCTTGGATTTTACTGCACTGGCAGAATTGACCACACGCCGAGATTGCCGAGAGCGTGGAGGCTACGGAACACGGCAACGGGGACAGGTCTCAATACTGTTCGGTTAGAAGTTATTATGCCATACTCCGCCTATCGTCTTTCAGGAGCGAGTTATGGCGCGAACCAAAGCGGTATTGGGAGTAGGTGCACGGTTAAGTGACTACCTGAGTGCCAGCTTGCTGGCACGAGTCTTCCCGGCAACGATGATCGGCGAGATACTCGACCAACACGGCTGCAACAGCAAGCGCATCCGTAGCCTACCTGCCGTGCCCGGCACTTATTTTTGCATGGCACTCAGCCTATATCCCGAAGCTGCCTACGAACAAGTGTTTGCGGTCGTGACCCAAGGTTTGTCCTGGATGCAGGGACACGACGCACAAGCCACCATCGCCAAATCCTCTATCAGCGAAATGCGCGGCAAGATCGGCTATGCGCCATTACAGAGCTTGATGGCGCGCGCCTGCTTGCCGCTGGCCGATGCCAATCGCCATCCTGATGCCTTCTATGCCGGGCTGCGCCTAGTTGCGATAGACGGCAGCAATCTGGAAGTGGCCGACGAGCCGGGCAACGTAAAAACCTATGGCTACCCCGGTAGCCGTACCGGCCATGCGGGCTATCCGCAAGCCCAGTGCGCGGTACTGGTCGAATGCGCCAGCCACGCCATTCTTGCCGCCAATCTGGGGGCTTACCGAGAGAGCGAGTGGGCGATTTGCAAACCGCTGCTGGCCAGCCTGAACGCCGACATGCTGTGTCTGGCGGATCGCGGCTTTAACGGCTACACCCACTGGGCAGCAGCGCAAGCGACCGGCTCGCAACTATTATGGCGCTGCTCGAACAACCGCCATCTGCCGGTGGTCAAGGCGCTGGGCGACGGCTCTTATCTCAGCGTGATCTATCCGGGTGGCACGATTTCTAAAAAACAGCGGCAGGCCTCAACCGGGGGAATCACGGTGCGGGTGATCGATTACGCCTTGCCCGACGCCCCTGAGGCGCACCCACGCTATCGTTTACTCACCACGCTACTGGATGAGAAGGCGGCTCCAGCCCTGGAATTGGCAGCGCTGTATCACCAGCGCTGGGAGGTGGAAGCGGTATTTGACGAGCTCAAAACACATCTGTTACAACAGCGGCGAGTACTGCGCAGCAAGACGTCCGACCTGGTGCGGCAAGAGTTCTACGGTTGGGTGCTGGCGCATTATGCGGTGCGCTGGCTGATGCACCAGGCGGCCACCGCGCATCACCTGCCTGATCGAAGTTTGTCCTTCACCGCGAACGTACAACTGCTCCGCCGCGCACAGCCCCAATCCGGGGCATTTCCCCCCAGCGCAACCAAGAAAACGTCAGCGCTGGTTTAATGCTTTGCTCGTCGCTGCCGCAAACTCAAAGTGTGTCACCAGCAAAGGGCTGCACAACCCCCGAATGCAGAAGCACCGCCATTCTCCTTATGCCAGCCACAACCGTTCAGTAGTGCGCAACATCAAGACAAACTTCTCACCTCAACTGCTAGCGCCACTGCCCGTGCCCCCAAGGAAAATATATGCGAAAACTATCTAACCGAACAGTATTGGGTCAGGTCTATATTCGTAGCATGTTCACTTGGATAGCTTTGCCCTTATCCAGTTTGGATTCCGGCGACAATCAAGAACAGCGAACACAGTGGCCGCATCGTCAACGACACGGTAATACACGGCAAACGGGAAGCGTTTTGAGAGCAGCCG
>JANPNS010000027.1:0-2869 GCA_031427575.1 Gallionellaceae bacterium | reverse complement strand
GCGTCCTGTGTCGCAGGAGCGGCACAAAGCTGCATTCCCACGCAGAGCGTGGGAACGATGGAAAGCAGAATTTTACTCGGACGAATAGAAACCCCCTACATCTAGCGGGTGTGGGTGACAACCGGATAGGCAAGGTTTATTCCAATTTCAGTTTGAAAATGCTACAAGGCGGCGACAAGCGAGCGACGAAGACAGTACAAATAGTACGGCTAGGAGCGAGCGTGGAAGCCAACACAGTAGCACTGATAAAATGGAATTGGAATTAGATGTCACCCACATCCGGCGGATAACGCTACGCTGATCCGCCCTACATGACTGCCTTACCCGATGTAGATGTTACAGATGTAACTGCATCTTGATGTGGGGGATGTTGGCATCGATGAATACTTCGCCCACTTCGGTGAAATCAAATCGTCGGTATAGCGGCAAAGCCTGCATCTGGGCGCTGAGCTCTACCAGTTGATAATCCTGGCTGTGCGCATAATCCAGCAAGGCCTCCAGAATCGCACTGCCGATTCGTTTACCGCGCCACTGCGGCAACACGGCGATGCGACCGATATGCCCATCCGGCGTAATGCGACCGCAGCCAATTGCTTCGCCATTAACGCTTAATGCCAGGATATGCTTGCTGGATTGATCCAGGCCATCCCACTCCAACTCCGCAGGGACGCCCTGCTCGCGTATAAACACCTCTTCGCGGATAGCCCGCAACAAAGGTTCGCCGTTATGCCAAGAAAGCAGATGTACTGTAAAAGGATTACTCATGATGCGACCCTCCCCATAAACTGCCTGATTATGATACACCGCGCAGCTTACGCGTCAATATGCACGGATATGCCTGCCGGAACAAGGTCATACAACTCCAACAGGTCAGTGTTATGCATACGAATGCAACCTTTTGAACCGGGCTGCCCCAGCACGGTAGAATCAGGCGAGCCGTGAATATAAATGTAGCGGCGCATGGTATCGCGCGTACCCAGGCGATTGAAGCCCACTTCACAGCCGGACAACCACAGAATGCGCGTCAGCATCCAATCGCGTCCGGGATGTTGTAGTCCCAGCGTCGGCGTATAAATTTCCCCGGTTGGACGGCGGCTCACGAACACAGTATTAAGCGGCTGACCCGCGCCGATCTTGGCGCGCACAACATGCTGGCCGCGCGGCGTGCAAAAGCTGCCGTACTCCTCGCCCACCCCATTGGCGGCGGTGGAAACCGGATAATGGCGCAGCACCTTGCCCGCATCGTCGAGCAGCTCCAGCGATTGCCTGGGAATGTGAATGATGATCTTCACTCTACACCGTCATTCCCGCCCCCGACTGACCAATTCGAGGGCGGGAATGACGAAAATAATATCGACATAGATTCATGCACTCCGTTGTTGAGCGCGGCGCGCCGCAAAAAAGTTACTCAACATTTGCCCACACTCCTCCGCCAGCACCCCACCGCTAACCTCGGTGTGATGGTTCAAACGCTGCTCACCAAACATATCCACCACCCCACCGCATGCCCCGGTTTTTGGATCACTCGCCCCATACACCACCCGCGCAATACGCGCATGCATAATCGCCCCGGCGCACATCAAACACGGCTCCAGCGTCACAAACAACTCGCAATCCACCAGCCGGTAATTACCCAGATGCTGCGCCGCATCGCGCAACGCCATCATTTCGGCATGGGCCGAAGGATCATGGCGCGAAATCGGCGAATTAAAACCGCGCCCGATAATTACCCCCTCCTTCACCACCACCGCACCTACCGGCACCTCGCCCGCCGCCTCCGCCTGGCGCGCCAATTCAAGCGCGGCGCGCATAAACAAAGCATCCCCCTCTTGCTTTCTTTCCCCCTCTACCTCTGGGAGATAACCAACGACTTGGCTGCCGTCTTTTGGCAGCCTAGTCGAATGGCTAGTTGTCCCATCAGGGGCTAGGGGAGAGGGCGTTCCAAAGTGCATCACCGATCCAGCGGACTAACCACACCCCGCCCACCCTTATTCAAAACATGCGTATAAATCATCGTCGTACTCACGTCCGAATGTCCGAGTAATTCCTGCACAGTGCGGATGTCATAGCCACCTTGCAGCAAATGCGTGGCAAAAGAATGACGAAAGGTATGCGGTGTGGCCGGCCTTGCAATCCCCGCCGCCGCCACCGCTTTTTTCATCGAGCGCTGAATTGCTTTCTCATCGGCATGGTGGCGTCTCACCACACCCGAACGAGGGCCAGTCGATAAATTGCGAGAAGGAAACACGTACTGCCAGCCCCACGACTTGCCTGCGCCTTGATACTTTTTATCCAATTTATCCAATGCCATCGGCATAAAAACCTCGCCGAACCCTAGAGCCAGGTCATCGCCATGCAACACCTTTACCCGCTCCAAATGTAGTTTGAGAGGTTGCACCAGAGAAGATGGCAACATGGTAACACGATCCTTAAATCCTTTACCCTCGCGCACCAGAATTTCACCGCGCGCAAAATCCACATCCTTCACCCGCAAGCGCAGACATTCCAGAATGCGCAACCCACTGCCATAAAGCAAACTGCAAATCAGCCAAACCGACCCATCCATGCGGGCAAGCACAGCCTGCACCTCTTCCCGCGTCATCACCACCGGCAGCCGCTTGGGTGTCTTGGCCTGAGTCACATTATCCAGCCACGGCAACTCTATCTGCAAAACCTGTTTATACAAAAAAAGTATCGCGCTTTTTGCCTGATTCTGGGTAGAAGCAGACACCGTGCGCTCCACTGCCAGATGCGATAAAAATGTCTCCACACCAAGCGCGCCCATCTCTTGCGGGTGACGCTTGCCATGAAACCAGATATAGCGTTTAATCCAATCCACGTAAGTTTTTTCAGTGCGCAAACTGTAATG
>JANPNS010000026.1:0-2308 GCA_031427575.1 Gallionellaceae bacterium | reverse complement strand
CTCCACACGCAGCTTGCTGCGTAGTGGATTGCCTGACTTTGTTGCATCGCGCCCTGATCTATTCATGTATTGAAAGAAAGGCGTGATAAATCACGCCCCTACGAGATTGTGCTATAGGATAGGTAAATGGAAGAATGCGCATGCATAGTCGCCCCTGCTTGGCGGCAGGGACACTACAGCACAATGTAAATATTTAAACCAAAAATGCTCTAGCTGGTCGCGCCTGCAAGCAGCATGCAATATGCATTGACAGCCCTTCGTGAAACGCGGAAACTCTGTACCAGTGCCGATTTGACATCAGCTTGCGGGGCACTTTAAACATACGCGCTAAAGCGAATCAACCCGATCCGCGCAAGCTGAACGGGTTTTGTTTTTGGAGTATTCATTTTGAGCACAAGCATAGGCATGGTCAGCGCGCAGCGCGCGCGTTTCGACACCCCGCTCACCTGCAAGAGCGGCGCGGTGTTGCCGCGCTATGAGCTGGTGTATGAGACTTACGGCGCGCTCAATGCCGACCGGTCTAACGCCGTACTGGTTTGTCATGCGCTGTCCGGCCATCATCACGTGGCCGGCTATTATGCGGACGACCCGAAAAATATAGGTTGGTGGGACACCATGATCGGTCCCGATAAACCTATAGATACCAACCTGTTTTTCGTTATTGGTTTGAATAATCTCGGCGGCTGTCATGGCTCGACCGGCCCATCCAGCGTCAATCCTTCAACTGGTCAGCCTTATGGCGCAAGCTTTCCGGTGGTGACCGTGGAGGACTGGGTGGAGTCGCAAGCGCGTCTCGCCGACCAGCTTGGCATCCAGCAATTTGCGGCCGTGCTGGGTGGTAGCTTGGGCGGTATGCAGGCTTTGCAATGGTCGCTGTCACACCCTGCGCGCGTGCGCCACGTGCTGGCGATTGCCTGCGCGCCGCGCCTGAGCGCAGAAAACATTGCCTTTAATGATGTGGCGCGCAATGCGATTTTGACCGACCCGGATTTTCATGGCGGCAATTTTTATGAGCATGGCGTGGTGCCGACGCGCGGCCTGCGCCTGGCGCGTATGCTGGGGCATATTACTTATCTTTCCGATGATGCCATGGCAGACAAATTCGGGCGCAGTCTGCGTTTGGGCAAGCTCAGCTACAACTATGACATCGAGTTCGAGATTGAATCCTATCTGCGCTATCAGGGCGACAAGTTCGCCGCGTATTTTGACGCCAACACTTATTTGCTGATGACCAAGGCGCTGGATTATTTCGATCCGGCACGGGAATACAATGATGATTTGAACAAAGCCTTCGCCGCCGCCCGCGCCAATTTTCTGGTGCTGTCATTCACTACCGACTGGCGCTTTTCACCGGAGCGTTCACGAGCCATCGTCAAAGCGCTGCTGCACAACCGCCTAAATGTGAGCTATGGCGAGATCACTTCCAACCACGGACATGATTCATTCCTGATGCAGCATGAGTATTATCACGATGTCATGCGCGCGTATTTTAAAAATATCGCTAGTGAGTTTGCGGCATGAGCAGCCACGATCATTCTTCACTCGCCGCCGCGCGCCCGGATTTTGCCGCGATCGCGGCGTGGATTCCGCAAGGCGCTTCGGTACTCGATCTCGGTTGCGGCGACGGTAGCCTGCTGCGTTATCTTAAAGATACGCGCAAGGTGCGCGGCTATGGCGTTGAAATCAGCGACAGCAATATTGTGGCGTGTATTAAAAACGGGGTAAATGCCATCCAGGGCAATCTCGAATCCGGGCTATCCGGTTTTGAAAATGCGGCCTTCGATTTTGTCATTCTGTCGCAAACCTTGCAGGCCATGCGCCACACCGAAGTGTTGATGCAAGAGATTCTGCGCGTGGGAAGTGTAGGCATCGTCAGCTTCCCCAACTTTGGCTACTGGCAAAACCGCCTCGACATATTGCGCGGCAACATGCCGGTGTCGGAAGATTTACCTTACCAGTGGTATGACACGCCCAATGTGCATCTATGCACCCTGCATGACTTTGAAAATTTCTGCCACGAGCAGCGCGTAACCATACTGGAGCGTCGCGTGATGACTGGCGGCAACGAGGTTAAGGTGTTGCCTAATCTGCTCGGCAGTACGGCGGTGTATCGCTTCAAGCGCGCTTCATCCTGAAGATGAGCAACCCACCCGCCGCCATGCATAATTGGCGCGATGCCTTCAAAATCTACACCAACCCGCGTGTGGTGAGTATGCTGTTTCTCGGCTTCTCTGCCGGGCTGCCGCTGCTGCTGGTGCTGGGCACGTTATCGTTCTGGCTGCGCGAAGCGGGCATCGACCGCGCCACC
>JANPNS010000025.1:0-8786 GCA_031427575.1 Gallionellaceae bacterium | reverse complement strand
AGAGCGTGGTTGTTGCCGCCTTGGCGGCTTTACAACCACGGCCTACCCCTTGCGGGTGGAATGACTATTCCGCTTCGTCGCGCCTTGCTGGACAGGCAAATAAACGCACCACTTACCCTGTCCAACTACGGTTTCTAGGTTTAAAGATGCAACTTTCTGATTGAAAATTCGTATAGAATTCCATTTTGTGGGGGATAGCCTTTCGGGCGCCTCTAAAAATTCAAAATCCTAAGCGAGACAAGGCGTGAGCAAAAAATTGCGACGCCGCATATACGTGATATGTAAGGAGTAATTTTTTGTGAGCAACGCAGTATCGCGACGGAGTTTGGATTTTTAGAGGTGCCCTTTCTTGCCTCCTGCACCTGCGAAGGGGATATCGGCTGGCTCTCCGTTGCCGTGCGGCGAACCTTTTGTAGTTTATAGTGGCCTCTTGCTCAGTTCGCAGTCTTGCTGGAGTAAGCGGATTTACAGACACCAAATGAAAGAATGACGGAGCCTGAAACATGTCGAAAACAGAAATATCGAAAACAGTCCTGATACAACCCCTTGCTTGCCACAAACTGCGTCGTGAAGCATGCACTGCCCTTAATTCCTTGGCTGGTCTCCGTGTCTGGATTGCGTGCGCCGTGCTGTTGGGGTTGTCGGCGTGCGCCCAGGCACCAAAATCGGTGAGCAAAAAAGAAACTCCCCCTTTGGTGTTTCCATTACCTCCCGACGAAGCGCGCTTCATTTACGAACGAACCATCCGTGGCAGCCGCGACGTGGATACTACCATCGCGGAAGCAAGCTTGCAGGAATTACTGACTGGGGGGGGAGCGACGGCCAGAAATATTCTTTTGCGTAAACCCTACGCCATTGCTGTGCATCAGGGTCGTATATTTATTTCTGAACCGACGGCTCGCATGGTCATGGTGTTCGACGTACCGGGCGACAAGTATTTCACCATAGGTAGTGAAGACCCAGGCAGGTTGGCTATGCCAATCGGGCTAGATGTGGACGGAGCCGGTAATCTCTATGTTGCTGATGCCACTGCCAAGGCCATCATGGTCTATGACCGCGACGGCAACTTTTTGCGCAAGCTGGCGGGAGCCAGGATTGGGGAGCCGAAGACATTCGGTCGTTTGGCCAGTGTTACCGTGGATAAAAAAGGCGAGAAAATCTACGCCGTGGATATTGGCGGAACAAAGAGCACACTCAATGACCCATCATATCATCGCGTCCGCGTGTACGATGCCAAGACCGGCAAGCACTTGCACGATATAGGCAAACGCGGTGAGGGTCCGGGAGAATTCAATTTGCCCAGGGATGCGGTTCTTGACAAGGACAATAATTTGCTGGTTGTGGACGGCGGTAATTTCCGCGTCCAGTTTTTTGATGCCGAGGGCAAATATCTGCGTGAATTCGGGAAACTCGGTCAGCAGATCGGTGATTTCTCCCGCCCCAAGGAAGTATCAATGGATGCGGCGGGTAACATCTACATAGTTGATACAGGGTTCGGAAACTTCCAGATATTTACACCAGAGGGCGATTTGTTGATGGCCATCGGTTCCGGTGGCGGCGATGACGCGCCGGCGAGCTACAGATTGTTATCGGGCATCACTGTGGATGAGGACGGACGGGTCTATGTGGTAGATCAACTGTATAAGAAAATTGACATTTTCCGTCCTGCCACACTCGGTTTACGCGAGGGTTACCTTGGCCGAAGAAATGGGAAAGACGAAAAATCCAGTTCACCGGCGCCCGCTAAAAACATTCCGGACGAAAAGACCCCGGACAGCGAAAACCTGGATGAGCTATCAGAATAAAAGAGTTTAGACGCCCAGCAGAATTCCCATTTTTGGCTCAGATTCCCATAGGAGGGATTTTTTTTTCATTTTTGCATTTCCTCTTTCTGTTCCAGCCTCCCTGTTTTTCTTCAAGGAAAGCGGCTTGAACACCGTGAAATAACACTGAAGGGCGCCTCTAAAAATTCAAAATCCTAAGCGAGACAAGGCGCGAGCAAAAAATTGCGACGCCGCATATGTATGATATGTCAGGAGTAATTTTTTGTGAGCAACGCAGTATCGCGCCGGAGTTTGGATTTGTAGAGGTGCCCTGAAGTGGGCGGAGACCGGCGCAGTATATGGGGTGTAGGCGTTTCGCCAGCTGCGGGCGGGGTTCCTGCGCCGCTCAGTAGGTGGCCTTAATGAGCATGGCACGAAACATGCTACATAACCATGTGCGACAGGCTGAATTCATTATATCAACAGCTGCCCGCGTTTTGCTGACGTTAATATTAACTTTTAGGAGATCTAGTCATGAAAACATTTACCAAGAGCTTATCTGGACTGCTTTCTGCATCCGCTCTGGCTATCGGTTTGTCTGTGCTTGCCCAGCCAGCCGTAGCAGGGGTTGTAGGCAGCGCGCATGACATGCACAGTTGGGGTGCTCCAAATTTGGACAGCATTTCTTCAACGACGCAGATTTGTGTGTTCTGTCACACGCCACACGGAGCCAACACTGATGTGAAGGCACCGATATGGAATAAGGCTCTGCCAGCCACTACTTATGTCGTATATACCTCAGCTACACTGGATGGCAATACTGATGCAGCTAACCTGACCGTTTCTCTTGCTTGCCTGTCTTGCCATGACGGCACCCAAGCCAGGGATAATATGATCAATGCACCGGGTTCGGGTGGCTTTAATCCTGGCGTCGGAGCCAGGTTTGGTGATATGCCTCTTGATGGTTTAATGGATTGCGGCGCTTCTGCCGTCCCTGGGGTGTGCGCTAATGTTGCTAACCTCGGTGCTGACATATCCAACGACCATCCTATCGGCATGAACTACTGTGCTGCAGTTACTACAGCAGACGCCATTGACGGTGCTTGCGGTGATGATAGCTTTTTCAGCGGTGCAGGAGTGATTGCTGGTACAGAGCTAACAAGGGTATGGGTTGAAACCGGCACAGCTGATGCAACTTATTCCAAGTTTGACTTGCCGCTGTATGGTGGCTCTGCTGGTGCCGCTGGCATACAAGTTGAGTGCGCAACCTGCCACGATCCGCACAATGCGATTGCTGACAACGTCTTCCTGCGTGTTGATGCAGCAGGCAGCGCTCTTTGCCTCACATGCCACAATAAGTAAGTTAGTAAGTTAGTAGGTCAGGCGATGCTGCCTGACCGTAGCGGGTCAGACCTTACGTCTGACCCGCTTTTATTTGTATCTCACAGATCAACGATTTTATTCCCGTACTGTCTGGGACAGATTGTGACCGCAAACAAACAATCCGTTCGCCCTGAGCCAAGTAATTCCAATTCGCGTTAGAAACAGCAACAATCCCCCCCCTTGCAGGGGGGGAGGGCTAGGGAGGGGGTAGAAATACTCCCTGTCACTGTTCTACCCCCATCCCAATGCCCCCTCGCTTCGCTGTGCGAAGTTGTCCAGCTTTAGCTGGGTACAACTCGGCCTACCCCTTGCGGGTGCTCCCCCGCTGCAAGGGGGAAGGAGGCACATTAGCGGCGCTTCTAATGCGAAATAGAATAAGCCCCGCTTATGCGGGCCTTACTTGGCTCAGGACGAACGGATTTACTTCTTCCGCAGAAAGCTGAAGGTTGATTACCCACTGTAAATCACATAGAGCCGTTTTATAACAGGGCAGCGCTGCCCGATGGCCTGTCTTGCAGGAGAGGGAGGAACTAATAGCGCTGTTCTGCGGTCAGTGAGGTAGGGGTCAGTGAGGTAGACTCACTAAGCGATACAAATGAGTTTATAATTTGCGTTTAACCCAGATTGTCCATTAGACCGTTCGTGTTTTGTAGCGATTATCCACAGTTAATCACCCGATGAATTGGGCTCCTACACCGGAATAATAAGCTTTGTGATCCTAATGGACAATCTGGGTTTAATTATTAATGTTTTTGAGGGGTATATGTTTATGGGTAGGATTAGACGTTTGGGATTGCTTCAAGTTGTGGTGGCATTTTTGGGTATGGGAGTTGCTGTAAGTCCCACGTCAATATGGGCCGCTCCTGCCGTGAAAATCGAAGCGGCTGCCAAGTCGGCAATGCCTGCAACGCCTGGAATGGCTCAAGGAGAGCCGGTTTTCGCCATGGTGAACGATAAGCCTATTACCGTTCGTGAATATAAAGGGCTGCTGGCTGAAACCATGCGCGATCGCTATTATCATGGCACGATACCAGAAGGTAAGGAAGAGGCGTTGTACAAGGAAATAGCTGATCTGCTGGTTGATCGCGAATTGCTGTTTGGTGAGGCGCAAAGGCGGGGAATAAGGCCGGATCCAGCCAAGCTGGAAAAGACTTTGGCTGCTCTTGACAAACGCTATGCAGCCGCGCCGGAGTGGAAGGAGCAGCGCGCTCAGGTGCTGCCACAGGTGAAGGCGAATATGGATCGGCAAAGCATGTTGGAGCAGCTGGAGAAGGTGGTGCGTGATGTGTCGCAGCCAACCCCGACCGAGGTACGAGCCTATTATGATAAAAAACCCGATTTATTCACCGAGCCGGAAAGGCTGAGTCTGTCGATCATTTTGCTGAAAGTGGATCCGGGCGGAACGAAAGAGGCATGGGATATGGCGCGCGAAGAAGCGCGAAAAATATTTGCCCGTATCAAGGATGGCGCCGACTTCGCCGAGCAAGCGCGTCTGCGTTCGCAGCACGATTCGGCGGCTAACGGTGGAAATATGGGCTATCTACATGGAGGGATGATGCCGAGAGGATTGGAAGATAAATTAGAAAAGTTTCAGGTCGGGGTGGTGAATGAGCCGATAACGACCCTGGACGGCATTGTATTGCCCCGGGTTGAGAATCGTATTCCAGCCAAATTGCGTGAATTTCCTGACGTGGAGAAACGGGCACAGGAATTGCTTATACGTGATCGAGCGGATGCGGCGTGGAAGAAAACAATCAGTCAGTTGCACGCCAGCGCCAAGATTATAATCCTGAATCCTCAGGTTCCTGGCAACATATAGGGATTGTTTAGGGAAACGCCGACTAAGTCCTCCGTTCGTGGTGAGCCTGTCGAACCATGAATGGAGAATACTTCACGTTCAATGTGTTAGCTTGCTTCCCCCTTCGACAGGGCGAACGGACTTAATCGGCGTTTCTTTAAGGGCGCCTCTAATAATTCAGATTTCGTCATTCCGGCGCAGGCCGGAATCCAGTGTTTTCAATCAACTGGACACCGGCACCCTCTCCTCAATCCTCTCCCGCTTGCGGGAGAGGCGGCCATCGCTCCTTCTCCCTCTGGGAGAAGGTTGGGATGAGGGATGGCCGGTGTGACGAATTATTAGAGATGCCCTTAAGGTGGTTTTTTGCCTTGTGCAGGGGAAAGGCCGTACTGTGTTGGTCGCGATCATGCCGCTAACCCAACTTTCAAGTTGAATTAATCATAAAGCCTGAGCGCGTAGTTTCAGGCGAGCCGACGGATGAGGTGCAGATTGTGCGGATCAACGTACTTGTGATTAACCCGGATTGTCCATTAGCCGCTGAGGCATCAAAAAATAAAGGGGTTGTAGGTCGGGTTTTAACCCGACATGTCGGGCTGAAGCCCGACCTGCGCCTAATGGATTATCTGGGATTAAGTAATTCTGTAGCTATTTTTCTGGCTTATATTTTTTTTTGTCTCGCTGGGCAGAGCGTGGCGCTCGCTGCCGAAGCGGCTGCGCCGTTGGTGACCTCTGCCGGATCAGGGATAAGAGAAGATGCGATCGGCTTGCAGGGTGATGGAATAAATACTGACGCCACCCAAAATTCCGGAGCATCCATGGTGGTGGCAGGGCGTGTGCACTTTGTCGCTGGCGAAGTACAGGCGGTTAATGTGGCCGGAGACGTGCGCACGCTAGAGAAGGGTGACAGCATCAGCGCAGGAGATATTGTCATTTCTGCCACGGAGTCCTCGGCGCAAATCAGGATGGAGGACGGCGGGTTGATCGCACTGCGTTCCGAGAGCCAGCTCAAATTTGACAGCTTTAAATTCAGCGGCAAAGAAGATGGCACGGAGAACAGTTTTTTCACCTTGAGTTCGGGTGGATTGCGGGCGGTAACTGGCCTGATTGGCCGGAATAACAAACACAGCTACCGCATTACCACTCCCACCGCCGTTATTGGTATTATTGGCGGTACTGACCATGAGATTGTTTACCTGGCTAACGATGTGCCGGGCGTATTGGCGGGTACTTACAACAAGGTCAATAGCGGTGGAACTACCCTGACCACCGAAGTAGATACGGTGAATATTGAGCCTAATCAGATGGCTTATTCGGGCAGCATGAGCCAATTGCCGCAACTTCAGCCGATTGCCCCCGGTCTCTTTGGTGATGTCGCGGAAATCCAGACAGAGGACACTGCTCTGGCAATAAGCGCAGCCCCAACCCTATCCCCATTGCCTGCTGCGGACGCTTCCGATACCTCTTCCGTCACCACTCAGACCCAGGCTGAAGTTAGTGCTGAGGCGACTGCCAGCGAAGAGAAGAGCGCCGACGAGGCAAAAAAAGTTGAAGTCATAGAGGTGGGCGAGCCGACCGGCCCTTTGTTTGTTCTTGCCCCGATAGTATGGGGTGGCGATATATCCGAGTCCTTGCGCAAACATAGTTTCGGGAGTGGGCAGCCTACTGTGCAAAACGTGCAAGCCTTAAATCTGCGCGCGGTGACTTATGTGTGGCAACCGTGGCTTGCTCAAGTGAATGGTGGTATAGGTGTGGTGAACGCCAAGAATACCTCTGGCGGCACCAGCTCTGATGAAAATGTCTCGTTAAACGGTAAGGGGGAATTGTCGTTGGTACCCTATAGCCGTTTCCCGTTCTCTGCATCTTACTACTCAACCGATAGTCGTGCCGGTATGGGAGCGCCCACATCAAACACGGGTTACGTGAGTAAAAGCACTGGTTTTGAAGTGCAACAACGCTACCGCCCGCCATCAAAATCTTCCAACTCCGTAGCTTCCTACAGCCGCGACCGAACTATCCGGCAACAAATCAACTCATCAGTGGGCGGAGATAAGGAAACATCTCGCCTACACGTGCGGCACGATTACCGCGTGCCGCATAGTCCGTCTGCTTTCGGGGTGGGCTATGACCGCAGAACGACCAACGCCGACGTGAAAGGTGCCGGAATCGTTACTGGGTTGCAAGGTAGCTATTCGACCAAGCTTGACCAGCAATCCCTCGAAGTAAAAACAACAAATACCGATAGCGTATATGAGCAGGAAAGTTTGCGTTTCAATAATGTCACGGCGCGGCATGTTTATCGTCCCGACTCATTATTGACGGTTACAAATTCCGCCACTACCAACCAAACGAAATTGCTTGCACTCGATCAAAATTCGTCCAGCACACGCAATTTGCAACTTGCTTCTTCTACTTCATGGCAACCTGATGAGGAGCTGCCATTCATTGTTTTCGGCAGTGTACGAGTATTCGATTCGGTGTTTGAAACACCACTTGGTGCGGTGGTTTCACAGAGTCAGATCGGCGTTGCCAGCGTGAGCTATGCCGCTACCCCTACTCTCAGATATGCGGTGCATGAAACCTTGGCCCATACCAGTTCGGGCGGCACTTCGAAGAGAACGACTTTGACTGGAGGAAGCGCCAACTATCTCTCAATTCCCACCAAACTTGGGAATGCGTTTCATAGCTGGGAGACCGGTGCCAGCGTTGATTATCAGACCAGCAATGCTGCTGCTTCCAACACGATAATTTCTGGAAGAGTCGGGCAGAGTTTAAACCTGCCCTATGCCATTGATGAGGGGGTGATGGATTTCAATTTCAACCAATCTCTGTCAGTAAGGGCCGACGGAATCATTGGCCAGACCGGTGTTCTCACCCATAATGGGGGAGTGACATGGAGACCTGTTTTGGGCGAAACGCTGTCGAGTGCGGTGAACTTCACCTTGGCAGATATTCGCAGTTTTGGGGCTTCTGATACCCATTTGCAGACCGCTAAGCTGGGCGTCAACGCGCAGCACAGGACATCTGCTTATTCAAGAATAGTGGCTACGGCGGCGCTAGGCTGGAGTTCTAATAACCTGGGGCAGACAACCGCGAACACTAAAATTGACGTCAAGTATAACCATACACGCGCTTTTAATGTCAAAGGGCTGCGTTATATGTTGACCTATAGCTTGAACAAGTATCAGTTTCAAGATTCCCGGATTGCAGATAACGCACGCGACGGCTATGTGCTCGATCAAAAACTGGAGTATGGGATAGGGCGCGCTTACTTGCGGCTGCAAGGAACCATTAATGAATATGCTAGATCGAGGAACACTTTGATTGTCCTGCAGTTAGGGCGGACTTTCGGCGATATATGAAACCAGTGCTGCGTAATCCATTTTTTAGCCATATAATCCTGACTCAAACTTAAGCGAGCCCCTAGGGCACCTCTAAAAATCCAAACTCCGTCGCGATACTGCGTTGATCACAAAAAATTACTCCTTACATATCAAATATATGCGGCGCACTAAAATTTCTTTCGTGCCTTGTCTCGCTTAGGGTTTTGAATTTTTAGAGCTGCCTTTATGTAAGGGTCAATAACAATACTGAACCCTGGCTTGCACCTAAAGTTGGCGCAAGTTATCCGGCAAGAAAGAGAGCAAAATTGGCACTGCCGGAATGGCTAATTCCAATTTTCGTTAAAAACAGCATTAATTCAGTTGGGTAAGCCCCCGGCTATGCCGGGGGACTCCGTTAGGTTTGACCGTTCCGGCGGTCATAAGCAGACAAGGGCATCATCATCGCCGGCGGCGGCTCCATGCTGAAGAACCTCGACAAGCGCCTGCGCGAGGAAACCGGCC
>JANPNS010000024.1:0-2105 GCA_031427575.1 Gallionellaceae bacterium | reverse complement strand
GCGCGCTGATGAATCTGGGTTTTATGAAATTCGCGCGCCGCTACACTTTTCTGATCGACCCGCAGGGTAATATCGGGAAAGTGTATTTGAGCGTGGAAACCTCGCGTCACTCAAAAGAAATCATCGAGGATTTACAAAAATCAACATCAAGGAGCAAGTCGTAATGTGGGCTAAGATCAATTTATTTGTGGCGTGGTTTTTGATGGTGCAGATTCCTTTCTTGCACCTGTTTATTGCGGTGGGCGAATGGTTGTTGGGTATTTTGGGTATGCCGGCTCCGCTGCATGGGCAATTCGGCTGGTTGGTGGGCTCGCTGATGCTGGTATCGGTGCTGCTCATCTTGCGCAATGCAATGGGTGAATTGCCGCCGGGTACGGGTAAGCGGGAGGGCAAGGGTTATCGGATCGGGCATCGCGTGTTGTTCGCGAGTTCGTTGCTGGCATTTGGCGTGTATATCCTGCCGGTGGTGGTCGGGAGCATGCACAGTGAAGATCTGCAAGTATCAGTATCCCTGTTCGTTACTGATTTTATGTACTTGGCGCTGGCTGTGTTTGGCGTTGGCATCTCGCTCATTTATCAATCCGCTCAGCCCGCTGTTACCAATCCAAAACCCTGAGCACCTATGCCATTCATTAGTTTAGACAAGGCTTGCCTTGCGTTCGGGCACGTCGCCTTGTTGCATCATGCCGATTTTCAGCTGGATGAGGGCGAACGCGTCGGTCTGATCGGGCGCAACGGCGGTGGCAAATCCAGCATGCTGAAAGTGCTGGCCGGTCAGGCTGTGCTGGACGATGGGATTGTGTGGCGCGCGCCCGGTGTGCGCATCTGTTATGTAAGCCAGGAGCCGGTGCTGAATGCCGATGCAACGGTATTTGACGCAGTAGCGGAAGGCTTGGGCGATTTGCGCCAGTTATTGCACGACTACCATCAGGTGTCGCATCAACTGGCCGAGCCGGATGCCAACTATGAAAGTTTGCTGGAAGCGCTCCAGCCCTTGCAAACCCAACTCGAAGCGCAGAACGGATGGGCGGTACAAGCGCGTATTGAAACTACCATTCAGCGCCTGGAACTGAATGCCGACAGCCGCGTGGGGGATCTCTCCGGCGGTGAGCGCAAGCGCGTGGCGCTGGCGCAAGCGCTGGTGGCCGAGCCGGATGTGCTGATACTGGACGAACCAACCAACCATCTTGATTTTCCTTCCATAGAATGGCTGGAAGGCTTGCTCAATAATTTTCGCGGCAGCGTGTTGTTCGTGACCCATGACCGGCGTTTTCTCGATAACGTCAGCACACGCATCGTCGAGCTGGATAGAGGAAAATTGGCCAGCTTCCCCGGTAATTTCGCAGCCTATCTGAGCACCAAGGAGCTGATGCTGCAGGACGAGGCAGTGCTAAATGCCAAGTTTGACAAGGTGCTGGCGCAGGAGGAGGTGTGGATACGCCAGGGCATCAAGGCGCGCGGCGTGCGCAACGAAGGCCGCGTGCGGCGGCTGGAGCAGTTGCGCCGCGAGCGCGCTGCACGGCGCGATCGGGTGGGCAAGGTCGAGATGAGTGTGGAAGCGGGCGACCGCTCCGGCAAGCTGGTGGCGGAGCTGTCGCACGTCAGCAAATCCTTCGGCGACAGAAAAGTAGTTGATAATTTTTCCTGCCGCATACAGCGCGGTGACAAGATCGGTCTGCTGGGCCCCAATGGTGCGGGTAAGAGTACGCTGCTCAAAATTATTTTGGGTGAGCTAGCGCCGGATAGCGGCAAGGTGCAACTCGGAACCAAGCTGGCGGTGGCCTACTTCGACCAACTGCGCACACAGTTGAATGAAGAAGCGACGCTGGCCGACACCATCAGCCAGGGCTCGGATTTCATCGACATTGGCGGCACACGCAAGCATGTCATCAGCTACCTCGGCGATTTCCTGTTCGCGCCGGAGCGTGCCCGTTCTCCGGTAAAAAGTTTGTCCGGCGGCGAGCGCAACCGCTTGCTGCTGGCGCGCCTGTTCAGCCGCCCGGCCAATGTGCTGGTGCTGGATGAACCGACCAATGATCTGGATATTGAAACGCTGGAGCTTCTGGAAGAACTGCTGGCGGAATATGACGGCACGCTGTTCCTGG
>JANPNS010000023.1:0-5672 GCA_031427575.1 Gallionellaceae bacterium | reverse complement strand
GCATTGTGGGTAGCGCGTCGTAAGAATATATCGTAGAACGGGGCGATAAAGCGATAGCTGGTTTTTAGCGACATTAAGGTATCTCAAATAAAGATGACACGAAGGCGCAGCCGACACAATCAAGTTTTATTTAGAAATGAAGGCAGGGGGTCAATAACGTCAATGCAACACACGCGGCACACTCAATACAAACTGCGGAATGGGCGCATCGAATTCGGTGCCATCCTCCGCCACCATGCGGTAGCTGCCCGACATGGTGCCCACTTGGGTTGAGAGCACCGTGCCGCTGATGTATTCAAAACTCTGGTTGGGTTTGAGTACCGGCTGCTCACCCACCACGCCCTGACCCCGTACTTCCTGCACATGGTTGTGGGCATCGGTAATGACCCAATGGCGGCTGACCAGCTTGATGGCGGCATGGCCTACATTGCTGATAGTGATGGTGTAGGCAAAGACGAAGCGGTTGTCGTCCTCATCCGATTGCTCGGGCAGGTAGTTTACCCGGGCGGCAATGTTGACACGATATTTGTCGTCTGTATTCATGTGCAGCATTTCACCTCATTTTGCCTGCTGTGACAAGAAGTGTCTTAAGGGTACCTCTAAAAATCCAATTTTCGTCGCCATACTGCGTTGGCCATAAAAAATTACTCCTTACATATCACATATATGCTGTGTCGCAATTTTTTGCTCGCGCCTTGTCTGGCTTATAACCAGCCTGCGTGTGTTGTTGGGGCTTCAGCCCCTTACAGCCACGGCGTGCCCCCTGCGGGTGAACTTGGCTACCGTCTTTTGGTGGCCTAGTGGAATGGCTAGTAGTTTCATCAGAAACTTGAATTTTTAGAGGTACCCTGACAAGTTGTTGAGTTAATCAATCAACCAGTTTCGGGTAGAATACACGTTTTAATTCCATAACCAATTTTAAAGGTATCGCCATGTACATCATCGCTCCCAGTATTCTTTCCGCCAACTTTGCCAGGCTTGGTGAAGAAGTCGACAACGTGCTCGCATCGGGCGCAGACATCGTGCACTTCGACGTGATGGACAACCATTATGTGCCCAACCTGACCATCGGTCCGCTGGTGTGCGAGGCGTTGCGCAAGCATGGCGTCACCGCGCCGATAGACGTGCATCTGATGGTCAGGCCGGTGGATCGCATTATCCCGGACTTTGCCAAGGCCGGTGCTACTTACATTACCTTTCACCCGGAAGCGTCCGAGCATATTGATCGTACTATCGGTCTGATTAAAGAATGCGGCTGCAAGGCGGGGCTGGTGTTCAATCCCGCCACACCGTTGGAGATACTGGAATACACGCTGCCGAAATTGGATATGGTGTTGCTGATGTCGGTCAACCCCGGCTTCGGCGGCCAGAAATTCATTCCGCATGTGCTGGACAAGGCGCGCAAGGTGCGCAAAATGATAGATGCTGGCAGTTACAACTGTCGCTTGGAGATTGACGGCGGTGTAGGCCCGGCCAACATTCGTGAAGTAGCCGAAGCGGGCGTGGATACGTTTGTGGCGGGTTCCGCCATATTTAGTAAACGCAACGAAAAAGATAAAAATCGTTATGACACTATCGTCGCCGAAATGCGCGCCGAGTTGGCCAAAGTTAAAAAATAATGCTGCAAGCACGGCTCCCGCTCAACATTTCCGCCATTCTTATCGACCTGGATGGCACACTGCTGCATACCGCGCCGGAGCTGGCCGAAGCCGCCAATCGCATGTTGCGCGATATGAGCCGCTCGCCGGTATCGCAGGATTTGCTGATGAGCTATATCGGCAACGGCATCAGTTGGCTGGTGAAGCGTGCGTTGACCGGCGACATGCACGCCGAACCGGATGCGGCGCTGTATGAACAGGCGCTGCCGATTTTTGAAAAGCATTACAAAGAACTGTTGCTGCAAAGCAAGCCTTTCGATGGCGTTATTGCCGGGCTGAAAGCCATGCAGGCAGCGGGTTTTCGCTTGGGCTGCATCACCAACAAAGTGGCGCGCTACACCGAGCCGCTGCTCAAGGGTATCGGGCTGGCGGATTATTTTGATCTGGTGCTGTCCGGCGATAGCTTGCCGGAAAAAAAGCCGCACCCGATGCCCTTGCTGCATGCCGCCAAATTTTTCGTTGTGCCGGTTGAACAGCTGTTGCTGATTGGTGATTCGCTCAACGACACGGTGGCCGCGCGCGCCGCCGGTTGCCCGGTGTTCTGCGTGCCTTACGGCTACAATCACGGAGAGCCGGTTGAATCGCTTGATCTGGATGCGGTCATCGCCAATCTGCCCGCCGCATTGCCACTCATTAAACGCGCTTGAACATGAAAACGAAAAACCTCCTTTACCTGAAAGACCCAGCCGGTTGGCGATGGTGTTTGTAGGTCGGGATTTATCCCGACACGAAAATTGCGTCGGGGTAAATCCCGACCGTACAAAACTACGGAGGTTTTTCAATGTCACACCCCATCACCGAATCTGAATTCAACACACTGGCTCAGCAAGGCTATAACCGCATCCCGGTCTGCCGTACCCTGTTCGCCGATCTCGACACGCCGCTGTCGGTTTATCTGAAACTGGCCAACCGCCCGTATTCTTACCTGCTGGAATCGGTGCAAGGCGGTGAACGCTTTGGGCGTTATTCTTTCATCGGTCTGCCCGCAAGCGAACGCCTGGAAATTCGCGGCCTGCAAGTAATACACCACACGCCTAATGGCAGTGCCGAAGAAACCACCGTCACCGATCCGTTGGAATATGTCGGCGAATTTTTGCATCGTTATCGCATTCCTACGATGGCCGACATGCCGCGCTTTGTCGGCGGTCTCGCGGGATATTTCAGCTATGACACGGTGCGCTATATCGAGCCTCGCCTTGGTGTTGCACAGAAGCCAGATCCCATCGCCATACCGGACATATTGCTGCTGCTGACCGAAGAGTTGGTGGTGGTGGACAACCTCTCCGGCAAGCTCACCATCATCGTTTATGCCGACCCAAGCCGTGCTGGTGCTTACGCGCAAGCCTTGCAACGCCTGCATGAACTGCGCACGATGCTAAGCAAGTCGGCGACCATACCCTATGCCCTCCCTGGCGCGCCGACCACAACAGAACGTGAATTTCCTAAAGCCGATTATCTCGCCGCCGTTGCCCGCGCTAAAAAATACATCGTGGACGGCGACATGATGCAGGTGCAAATCGGACAACGCCTGATTAAATCATTTTCCGCTTCGGCCTTGTCGCTGTATCGTGCCTTGCGTTCGATCAATCCCTCGCCCTATATGTACTACTACAACATGGGCGATTTTCAAGTGGTCGGCGCGTCGCCGGAAATTCTGGTGCGCCAGGAAAAACGCGCGGACGCAAACATCGTCACCATCCGCCCACTGGCCGGCACCCGACCGCGCGGCGACACGCCGGAACGCGATCAAGCATTAGCAAAAGAGTTGCTGGCCGATCCCAAAGAAATCGCTGAACACCTGATGTTGATTGACCTTGCGCGCAACGACATCGGGCGCATCGCGCAAACCGGCACGGTTAAAGTCACCGATCAGATGGTGATCGAGCGCTATTCGCATGTGATGCACATCGTCAGCTCGGTGGAAGGCCAACTCAAACCGGGCACCAGCAATTTGGATGTGCTGCGCGCCACTTTTCCCGCAGGCACCTTGACCGGCGCGCCAAAAGTCCGCGCGATGGAAATTATTGATGAGCTGGAACCTACCAAGCGCGGTCTTTACGGCGGCGCAGTCGGCTATCTGGGCTTTAATGGCGAAATGGATTTGGCCATAGCCATACGCACCGGTATCGTCAAAAATGGCAAGCTCTATACGCAAGCGGCAGCCGGCATCGTGGCTGATTCGGTGGCCGAATCTGAATGGCAGGAAACTGAAAACAAAGCGCGCGCCGTGCTGAGCGCCGCAGAAATGGTGCTGGCAGGGCTGGATGATGCCAGCGATCAGGAAAGAGGTTAGCCATGCTATTAATGATAGATAACTACGACTCCTTTACCTATAACCTGGTGCAGTATTTTGCCGAGCTCGGTGCGGACGTGGTGGTGCATCGCAATGATGAGATTACAGTGCAGCAAATCGCCAAGCTCAACCCGCAGCACATTGTGATTTCGCCCGGGCCGTGCACGCCGAATGAAGCCGGAGTATCCGTGCCCCTGATAAACACCTTTGCCGGAAAAATTCCAATCCTGGGTGTATGTCTTGGCCACCAGAGTATCGGCCAGGCCTTCGGCGGGAAAATCATCCATGCCAAAAAATTGATGCATGGCAAGACCTCGCTCATTTTCCACAACAGCAGCAGCGTGTTTCGCGGCCTGCCTAATCCGTTTACCGCCACGCGTTACCATTCGCTGGTAATCGAGCGTGAATCCATGCCTGGCTGCCTGGAAATCACAGCATGGACTGAAGACGGCGAGATCATGGGCGTGCGCCACAAGACGCTGGCTGTCGAAGGAGTGCAGTTCCATCCCGAATCGATTCTCACGGAATATGGCCATGACATGCTGTCCAACTTTTTACAAGGAAATGTGTAGGGGCGCGATTCATCGCGCCCTTTTTGGTACCGTGATAAATCAGGGCGCGATGAATCTCGCCCCTACAGGATACATTTTTAGAGGGCATGATGAATTATTCGCAAACATTAACCAAATTGATCGAGCATCACGACCTGCCGCATGATGACATGCTTGGGCTGATGCAACAGGTGATGGGCGGACAACTCACCCCCGCGCAAATCGCCGCCATGCTGGTAGCCCTGCGCATCAAGGGCGAGACCGTCACCGAGATCGCTGCCGCAGCGGAAGTGATGCGCGAGTTATCCACCAAGGTCAACGTCAAAAATACCGGTCATTTGCTAGACACCTGCGGCACCGGCGGCGACGGCGCGCAGACTTTCAATATCTCCACCGCCAGCGCGTTTGTTGCCGCCGCAGCCGGAGCGCACGTCGCCAAGCACGGCGGACGCTCGGTTTCCAGCACCTGCGGCAGCGCCGACGTGCTGGAAAAACTGGGCGTAAATGTCAACCTCACCCCCGATCAAGTGGCGCAATGCGTGGACAGCATCGGCATCGGCTTCATGTTCGCGCCCAATCACCACAGCGCAATGAAACATGCTGCGCCAGTACGGCGCGAGCTGGGTGTACGCACGCTATTTAATCTATTGGGCCCGTTGACCAACCCGGCTGGCGCAAAGAATCAAGTGATGGGCGTATTCCATCGCGATCTGACGGCGAAGCTGGCGCGAGTGTTGCAGCAACTCGGCAGCCGCCATGTGCTGGTCGTGCATGGCGCGGACGGCATGGATGAGATTTCCATCAGCGAGCTGACCTACATTTCCGAACTGAAAGACGGGAAGGTCAGCGAATACACCGTGCAGCCACAGGATTTCGGCCTGAAACCCGCGCCGCTGGATGCGATTCGCGTGGCCAACGCGGATGAAGCAAAAGCGATGCTGTTGACCGTGCTGGACAACCAGATGGGCGCAGCGCGCGACATTGTGCAACTCAATGCAGGAGCGGCGATTTATGTGGCGGGGCTGGCCGTTTCATTGGTAGAGGGAGTAACGAAAGCTGGGCAAGTCATATGCAGCGGCGCGGCAAAAACCAAGCTGGGTCAGCTTGTCGCGTTGAGCAATAGCTTCAAGGGCACCTCTAAAAATTCAAAATCCTAAGCTAGGCAAGGCG
>JANPNS010000022.1:0-2164 GCA_031427575.1 Gallionellaceae bacterium | reverse complement strand
GATGGATCCGCTCGGCAAACATCTGGCGGACAAAGGTCACGAGTTCGGCTCCACCACCGGACGCGCGCGCCGCTGCGGCTGGTTCGATGCCGCCGCACTCAAGCGCTCGATCCAGATCAACGGCGTGTCCGGCCTGTGCGTAACCAAACTGGACGTGATGGACGGCATGGAAACGGTGCGTATCTGCGTAGGCTACCGCAGTGACGGCCAGCTCAGCGATATTTTGCCAGTGGGCGCGGAATCTCTGGTTGGCTGCGAACCGGTGTACGAAGACATGCAGGGATGGAGTGGCAGCACGGTGGGCGTGAAGCGATACGACGACCTGCCGCTGCCAGCGCGCAACTATCTGCAACGCATCGCGCAAATCTGCGAGGTGCCGGTTGACATGGTTTCCACCGGACCGGATCGCGATGAAACGATCGTGCTGCGCCACCCGTTTACCGGGGCTTAATCCAGATGCATGATCGCCGCTACTAAGGTTGCCCTGTTCCATACGCTGGAATCAATATCGCACCCGTACCTTGTACACTAACTTGGATTTTCCATTGGCAGGCACATCCACCAGCCAAACTGCGGTATTGCTGGCTGCTTTTTTGTGGGGGTGCGATTCGCTTAGCATTTGCCAATCGCCGGGGATCGGTTCCATGACCTTAACCGTTACCGGAATGTCTTTGGCATTCTTGAGTGTTATTTCAAATGCGGACTCGCTTATATCGGTGAGAGGTGGATTGCCAGGATCGGGGGGGCGGATGCTGACAGGCGTAGTTCGAGCGAAAGAGGTTTGTTTTTTATCGGCAGTCACGTCGAATGCTTCGCCCAGTTTCAGGCGGATTTTTTCGTGCTTGGGTGTGTGGTCTATGCTGTCCTCGCCGACAAATTGTGCATTGCCTGCACGGTCTTTCTTATAGACACGCATGGTGCCTTTGGGCAGGGGGATACCCAAGCCTGCTCCTTTGTTTTCGAATTCCACGAATACGCCGACTTTCATTTTCTGCCCGATATCGCCATAGCTTGAGCGATAGTAATAATCCGCGCCGCGCAGCAAAAATTCCTTGGTCACAGGAATGCTTGCCGCGCTCATCAATGCCACTTGTTTGGTTTGATTTTCGGCGATGGTGGTAGGGCGATCCAGAGTATAGAGGTGGTACTCGAACAAACTCTCTTCGGCCATTTTGGGTGCTTTCGCAGCAAGGTATACTTGACCACGATTCTGCATCGCGTCAATCATTTCGCCCTGCACCTGATTCACATCCCCCGCGACTAATTGCAGCTTGGCATTCTGGTAACTTGCGCCGCTGGTGTTGGTCAAGGTCACCCAGGCATTCAGATCGAGCGTGTCATCGCTCTTCGATAGCTCGGCAACGTAATCAGCGCGCCAGCTCAAGCCGCCGGTTAGATAGGACAGTTCCAGCGTATCCGTGGCGGCTTGCGCCGCATTCAGGCTGACTACCAATGTCGGACGATCACGTAAATTTGCCGGTACGCTTTTATAAGCGATGCGTCCTGGGAAGTCGGCTTCGATCCGGTCTGCGTATTTCAGCACCACGCCATTATTCGTGGCCAGCACGACAGCATCCTCGCGCTCATCTACGCCGGTAGTGGGATGGCGACGCAAAATCGTCACGCTCTGACCTGTATATTTTTCCAACAACTTGCCCGGTGTAAGTAAATCGAAATCGAAATTTTGTTCTATTAGAAAAAAACCTTTAGGATGGGTCAGATTGCGTAATAGCGCAGTCTCAGGCCGAATTTTTGCTGAGACATCGCGCCAGGCAAGCCGACCTTCCCCGTTCGCCAGATCCACTTTGCGCGTGTCCTTTATCAGCGCCAAGTTTTCGTTATAAATTGTAACGGCAACTTCTTGCTGGTCTTTCAGTGTCGTGGTGCTCTCAGGAACAGCATGGGCGGCAGAAACTGTAACTATAAGACTCAGCGCAAAATAGAGTGGCTTTGACATGGTGGATATTCTCAGTAGTGGAAATTTTGTATTTTGACCAGAGTAGTCGCGCGTATCGTAGCGCAACTCAGCGTACTTAACCAACTTGCTGAATGGTTGTGTTGATGGGCTGAGTTGGTGCAAGTGTGTCTGCTTTGCATTGCATTGGTGCATATTTTACAAACCCTGCCTTTGTAACGGCTGAATTCAGGCCATCGTGCCGCTGGC
>JANPNS010000021.1:0-2371 GCA_031427575.1 Gallionellaceae bacterium | reverse complement strand
GATGCAGAAAAATTTCTCGCGCGTGGTTAATCAGGATATGCAAAGAATCAAGCTGATTAACGACATGCAAGATGCGGTGCGTTACCAATCCATCGCGCTGCGCGACCTTGTGACACAGACGGATACTTCCCGCATAAAAGGCGAAATCGACTATGTGAAAGCGTCGCGTAAGAAATACCGCGATGCATCCAAATCGTTGAAGGACATTTCAGCGGATGAGCAGGGCAGATTATTTCTGCAAAAAATTGAAGTGGCTGAAAATCAGGTGGCTCCTCTGGTCGACGCGACGCTTGAGCTCGCCCTGGTGGCCGAGACCAAAAAGGCCGATACCCAGATGCGCGAAAAGGTGCGTCCGGAACAAGAAAAGTTCATTGGTGTTTTAGGGGAAATGCATGATTATCTGGAGGCCTCTGCCCAAACCTCCGCCGAAGAAGCCAACCAGGCCTATCACTCGGCCCTGGTTCTAACGATCGTACTAAGCCTGATTATTCTTGGTTTAAGTACCGCTATTGCTTACGCGATTACGCGAAGCATCGTGAGCCCTCTGAAGAAAGCAGCGCAACATGCTGACCGCGTCTCCGCGGGTGATCTGAGTGGGCAGATTGATGTCGATTCGACTGACGAGATCGGCCGGCTCCTGCGCGCGCTAAAAAATATGAACTCAGGTTTGGCGGAACTCGTAGGCCGCGTGCGGGCCAGTGCTGGCTCTATTGCCGTCGCCACTAAAGAAATAGCGATTGGTAATGGCGACCTCTCGCAGAGGACGACGGAGCAGGCCTCGAGCCTTGAGGAAACTGCTGCCAGTCTCGAAGAACTTACCTCAACGGTGAAGCAAAACGCGGATCACTCTCGGCAGGCCAGCGAACTGGCCATCAGCGCCAGTGATATCGCCGTGAAGGGTGGCGATATCGTCGGTCAAGTCGTCGTGACCATGGGCATGATCACGGAAAGCTCCAAGAAAATTGCTGACATTATCGGCGTGATCGAAGGCATCTCCTATCAAACGAATCTGCTGGCGCTGAATGCCGCCGTGGAAGCCGCGCGCGCTGGCGAGCAAGGCCGCGGATTTGCGGTCGTTGCCAGCGAGGTACGAAATCTTGCGCGACGTTCGGCGGATGCCGCAAAGCAGATCAAGGTCCTGATCGACGATTCAGTGGGCAAGGTGTCGAGCGGATCCAAGCTTGTGGGCGATACCGGAATTATTATGGGTGAGATCGTCAGCAGCGTTAAGAAAGTGAGCAACATCATTGCCGATATTGCCGCTGCCTCCGATGAACAGAGCGCCGGAATCGAGCAGGTGAATCAGGCAATTGTGCAAATGGATGCTGTAACGCAGCAGAACGCCGCCATGGTGGAGGAGGCCGCCGCGGGTGCTGCCGCGCTGGAAGAACAGGCAAACATTATGATCACGGCAGTTGATGTATTCAAGCTGGCGCAGACAGAGGATACCGGCAGTACTAACCGCGTTGAATCTTTATCCCTCCGAGGCAGGACGCCAGCGCCGGTGGTGTCTGTACAACCTTCGCCCCGGGCAGTGGCGCGACGCAGCTCGGCCGTCAGACGTGGCTTCAAGACAGTGGATACGAACGCGGACTGGAAGGAATTCTAGTGGCTTGTCCCTCAGGCACGGCCCAGGGATGGCCAGCAGCTTGGGTCTTCTTGGTGTTGGCGGTGCAGCAGCCAGCATGAATGGCGGAAACCGGAGGTGTATAGGCAGCTGCAGCCGAGAGGCGTAGTAGTGGTCGCTATTGGCATAGCTATTGCAATGCTCTTTGAGGCGGTTATCTGCAGTGAAGAGCCCGGACGTTAAGGACCGGATGCGGAGGTACCTGATAGGCAAGCTACATCGACCCGTCGGGGCGGGACCGAACAATCGTGAGGTGGAGTATGGAGATGGAACCGGTACGGGTATTCCAGCAGGGTGGCGAAACACATCTACAATTCAATACGCGACTGAGCGTAACTCAGGCGCGCGCGATGTATACACAGCTTGGGCAGGTGTTGGCGCTTCCCCAGAACTTGGTACTGGACGCCGGACAAGTGGAGCAGGTGGATACCGCCGCCATGCAGGTACTCGCGGGTTTTTGCCGTCACCTTCAGGAACGAGGCGCATCCTTGCGCTGGCACGCGGTCAGCCCTGCCGTGCAGGAGGCTGGCCATTTGTTGGGGCTCGACGGCCTCTTTAGCGAGACAGCATGAACACTTCACCTGCTCCAGGCACCTCGTTGCTTGGTTCCCTCAGGTTACCGTGGTGGCTGCCGGCGGTACTGGGGTTGGGTAGTGCCTGGATCTGGGTCGCCATCTTTGCGCCGTTCTGGACGATATTCGGTAGCGGCATCCTGTTTGGCATGTGCATCATTGCGCTGCTCGC
>JANPNS010000020.1:0-1972 GCA_031427575.1 Gallionellaceae bacterium | reverse complement strand
AAAGGGGTGCGCTATGACGATGAGGTGGTGATACTGAAAGAAACCAAAAAGAAATAATTAATGGCAGAAATAATTGAGAGCAAAAGTAATCAAGAGTCAAAATAATCGAGGCGGATATGATTATCAAGAATGAAGCGCGTCAGCGTAGAGCACGCAAAACCCGTGCCAGAATAGCTGAGCAAAATACAGTTCGGTTGGCGGTTAACCGCAGCAACCTGCATATCTATGCCCAGATTATTTCGGCATGTGGTACCAAGGTCCTTGCCAGCGCATCCTCGCTCGAGGCGGAAGTGCGCAAGAATATGGGCAATGGAGGAAATATCGCCGCCGCCGTGCTGGTGGGTCAGCGCATCGCCGAAAAAGCCAAGAGCGCAGGGATTGCCGAGGTCGCCTTTGACCGTTCCGGTTATAAATATCATGGCCGCGTCAAGGCGCTGGCGGATGCCGCGCGTGAGCACGGCTTGAAATTCTAGTGGAGTGAATGATGGCTAAGGCGCAAGGAAGAGGACAGCAACCGGAAGACAAGGGCGACGGCATGATCGAAAAGATGATTTCGATCAATCGCGTGACCAAAGTCGTCAAGGGTGGCCGCATTATGGGTTTTGCCGCGCTGACCGTGGTGGGCGATGGTGATGGCCGCATCGGCATGGGCAAGGGCAAGTCCAAAGAAGTACCGGTCGCGGTGCAGAAATCCATGGACGAAGCGCGGCGCAAAATGATCAAGGTCAGCCTGAAAAACGGCACGCTGCATCATACGGTGATAGGTCGTCACGGAGCGGCCAAGGTGTACATGCAGCCGGCTTCAGAAGGTACCGGAATTATTGCAGGTGGCGCAATGCGCGCGGTGTTTGAAGCGGTGGGCGTGCATAACATCCTGGCTAAATGTATCGGTTCGAGCAACCCCTACAACGTCGTGCGGGCAACCCTGAACGGTCTGCAAGCGCTTAACTCTCCGGCTGAAATTGCCGCCAAGCGCGGCAAGAGCGTAGAAGAAATTCAGGAGTAAGAAATGGTCTCGGCTAAAAAATCAAAAGTAACACCGGGGAAACTCAAAGTGACCCAGGTTAAAAGCGTGATTGGCACCAAGGAGTCGCACCGCGCGTGTGTGCGTGGTTTGGGCTTGCGCCGCCTGAATCATACTGTGGAAGTGGAAGATACGCCGGCAGTGCGCGGCATGATTAACAAAGTGTATTACCTGGTTAAGTGCGAGGCGTAAATGCAACTCAATAAAATTAAACCTGCTGCAGGTTCCACTCACGCCAAGCGTCGCGTGGGGCGTGGTATCGGCTGCGGTTTGGGCAAGACCTGCGGGCGCGGCCATAAAGGACAGAAATCCCGTTCCGGCGGTTTTCATAAAGTCGGTTTTGAAGGCGGGCAAATGCCACTGCAACGCCGTCTTCCCAAGCGCGGTTTTGTTTCCTTGACGCGTTATGACAACGTTCAGGTGCGCTTGTCCGACCTGGAAAAAATGCCGGTTGATGTGATTGATTTGCTGGCACTGAAGCAGGCTGGGGTAATACCTCCCGCGGCATTAACTGCCAAGGTTATTTTGTCTGGCGAGTTGAAGCGCGCGGTTAAGCTGCAAGGTTTGCTGCTAACCAAAGGTGCGCGCACTGCGGTCGAAGCAGCCGGCGGCAGTATCGCTGAATAAAGGACAAGCCCTGTGGAAGCAGTTGCAAAAAAGAAAGTGAACAAAGGTAAGTATGGCGACTTGAGTCGCCGCCTGTGGTTTCTGCTGGGTGCGTTGGTTGTGTACCGCATCGGCGCGCATATCCCGGTGCCGGGCATAGACCCGGTGGTGTTGGCGGATCTGTTCGATGCAAACAAGGATGGCATCCTCGGCATGTTCAATATGTTCTCGGGCGGCGCGCTGTCGCGCTTCACGATTTTGGCATTGGGCATCATGCCGTATATTTCTGCTTCCATCATTATGCAGTTGGCGACGCATGCCGTGCCGCATCTGGAGGCGTTG
>JANPNS010000019.1:0-13763 GCA_031427575.1 Gallionellaceae bacterium | reverse complement strand
AGGGCGCCTCTAAAAATTCAAAATCCTAAGCGAGACAAGGCGCGAGCAAAAAATTGCGACGCCGCATATATTTGATATGTAAGGAGTAATTTTTTGTGAGCAACGCAGTATCGCGACGGAGTTTGGATTTTTAGAGGTGCCCTGAAGTCCATTTGAAGTCCATTTGAGCCCATGGATTGTAACTGCAAGTAAAGGGGAATAGCTATGACATGCCTTGCCCGCGTTTTTCTCCGGTTGGCATGGTGCGCCCCCGTTTCCCCTGGTGGCCTGCACCTTCCACCGCATAGCGAGGGTGGCGCATGAATAAACCGCCGCTACGCGCGCTCATCGTCGAAGATTCGGTAGACGGCGTGCTGCTGCTCACACTACACCTGCAAAAAAACTATGAGCTAACCCATCTATGGGTGGACAGTGCAGACGGTTTGCATAAGGTGCTGCAAGAGAGAGAATGGGATGTGGTTCTTTCCGATCATACTTTGGCCAAACTTGATTTGTTCAGCGCCCTGCGTATCGTGCAGCAACATAGCCATGATCTGCCATTTATCATCGTTTCCGGCAACATGGACGAGGATCTGGCGGTGGCAGTGATTAAGGCTGGAGCGCATGACTATCTGCTGAAAGCCAACTTGCAACGCCTGATCCCCGCCATCGAGCGCGAGCGGCAGGCAGTGCAGGCGCGTCGCACCCAGCTCAAATCCACGCAGCATTTTCGCGCCGCATTCAACCAGGCCGCAGCCGGCATTGCGCATATCGCGCTGGACGGGCATTTTTTTTACGTCAATCACCGCTTGTGCGCTATCACCGGTTATACCGAAGCAGAAATGCTGGCGCGTGACTGCCAGAGCATTATCCACCCCGACGATTTTCCCGACCACTTGAGCAGCATGCTGCAATTGCTGGCCGGAGAAATTCCCAGCGCCAGCGGCGAAATGCGCTATGTGCGCAAGAGTGGCTCACTGTTGTGGGTTAATGTGACTGAGACGCTGGAAAAAACCGCTCTCGGCAAAGCAGATTATTTCATAGCAGTAGTCGAGGATATTTCCGCACGCAAGGAGGCAGAAGCCCGATACCGGCTAAACTCGCGCATGTTCGACAATATTAATGAAGCCATCATGGTGATGGCTGCCAATAAACTCATTGTGTCGGTAAACCCGGCATTTTCTGCCATTACCGGCTACAGAAAAAATGAGGTGATCGGCAAAAACCCGCGCATGTTGCACTCCGATCTGGTGGATGAGCCGTTTTATCAAACGATGTGGCGCAGCATTCACGAGACTGGCCAGTGGCAGGGAGAGATGCTGGACCGGCGCAAGAATGGCGATAGTTATATCAAGTGGCTGAGCATCAACACGCTCAGAGATGAACACGGCCAGGCCAGTCACTATATTGCCGTTTTTTCCGATATAAGTGAGCGCAAGTCAGAAGAAGAGCGTTTAGTGTTTATGGCACAGCATGATGTCCTTACCGGTTTGCCTAACCGCATGCTGTTGCAGGATCGCCTGGCGCAGGCGGTCGCTCATGCCATGCGTAAACAGCGAAAAGTGGCCATCATGTTCCTTGATCTGGATTTGTTCAAGAATATAAACGACACGCTTGGACACCATATCGGCGACAAGCTGTTGCAGGCGGTTGCCGATCGCATACGCAGTATGGCACGGGCCAGCGACACAGTAAGCCGGCAGGGTGGTGACGAATTTGTAATCATGTTGCCCGATGTGGATAACGCCGACGCTGTCGCCTTGATCGCGGGCAAGCTGCTGGAAACGATTGCCAGCCCCTACCTGATTGACGACAATGAAATCGTGGTGACCGCCAGTATCGGCATCAGCGTGTTTCCGGAGGATGGCCACGATGGAGATGCACTTATCAAACACGCTGACACCGCCATGTATCAGGCCAAGAAAATCGGGCGCAACGCCTACGTGTTCTTTACCCGGGAGATGAACCTGCGTGCGATTGAGCGCATGGCTATTGAAAAGAAATTGCGCCATGCATTAGAGCGCAATGAATTCTATTTACACTACCAGCCCCAAGTGGAATTGCGCAATGGCCGCATCATCGGCGCGGAGGCGTTATTGCGTTGGAATAACCCCGAAGCCGGAATTATCTTACCTGGACAATTTATTTCCATCGCGGAAGAAAACGGCTTGATCATCCCGATCGGCGAATGGGTGCTGCGCGAGGCCTGTCGCCAGAACCGCGCATGGCGCGATCAGGGCTTGCCGGAAATTATCATGACGGTAAACCTGTCGGCGGTACAGTTCCGCCAGAAAAATCTGGCCGAAATGATTATGGCCGTCGTGCGCGATAGTGACCTGGCCCGGTTCGGGCTGGAGCTGGAAATTACCGAGGGCAGCTTCATGCATGATGCCGAAGCCGTCATCCTGCTCCTGCACAAACTTAAGGATTTTGGGGTAAGGCTAGCGGTGGACGACTTTGGCACGGGCTATTCCAGCTTAAGGTACCTCAAACGTTTTCCTATCGACAAGCTCAAGATAGATCAATCATTCGTGCGCGATGTAACAATAGATGCGGATGACGCAGCGATAGCCAGCACCATCATCAGCATGGCGCGCAACCTCAAACTGAAAGTCATCGCGGAAGGGGTGGAAACTGCCGCACAACTGACCTTCCTGAAGCAGCACGAATGCGACGAAATGCAGGGCTATTACTTCAGCAAGCCCATGTCTGCCGAGAATATTACCTATATGATGGCTTCCGGCCACGCAGTGGTGGGGCCAAGTGGGCGCTGGGGAACGGGAGGCGGAGTGCATGACCTATGGTCATATAGTTCCCCCGCAGCTTAGGTTCAAGGGCACCTCTAAAAATCCAAACTCCGTCGCGATGCTGCGTTGCTCAATAAGTTTTAACGCTTTCATATCAAACATATGCGGCGCGCTAAAATTTATTTCGCGCTTTGTCTGGCTTAGGATTTTGAATTTTTAGAGGTGCCCTCAATCTAATCAGGTCGTTCGCGGTGAACTTGTCGAACCACAAATAGTTTGTTCAAAATGGCTTGATGCAGTTTGTTTTTTGCCATTTCCCGATGCCCTTGCGATAATCCACCCTACCGGGCAGACCGGGATCCCCCAGGTTCATGAGATGAGCGAATTACAGATCAGCCTGCTGGCTATTGGCATCGCTGTGGTGTTGGCGGTGTATGCCTATAGCGGTTGGCAACAGCGCCAGCACCGGCGTAAATTTGGTGCGGCGTTTGAATCCCTGCGTGAGGATGCGCTCTATCGCCCAGCAACGAAAGCATCAGCCCCAGAACAATTGTCTCCGGAAAAATTCGCCGCAGAAAAGAACGAGGACGAATTGCCGAACACAAAACATGTTTTGCCACCTGACTCATTAATCAGCGGGACGCAACGCAACTATGCGACGGACGAGACGTGCGCGTTGCTGGATGCAGCCACCGATTACATTGCGCTAATTTCCACCAAAGGCGTGGCCGGTGCCGATGCCCTGACGCGGTTATGGCAGCAACGCTTCGATTTCGGTCAGAGCATTCATGTATGCGGACTGAATGTGGCGGGCGGCACATGGGAAAAGGTGATTCCCGAAAGCCGATTGTCATATGTAGCATTCAAGCTGGCGTTGCAGCTGGTCAATCGTTCTGGTGTAGTGAGCGAAGCCAGGCTGGCGGATTTTCGAGATTTGGCACGTCTGATAGCGACGCAATTGCGGGCTGATGTGGTGTTGCCGGAGGTCGCTGAAACGGCTGCGCGCGCGCTGGCGTTGGACAAGTTCTGCGCCACGGTAGATCAGATGACGGGTTTGAATATTTTCCCCCGTGGCGAGCGGGTACTGTCAGGCATCGAAGTTGCTCGTTCGGCAGAGCGGCTCGATTTGAGCTTGCAACCCGACGGTTCATTTCACATGCGCGACACGCGCGGCCATACCCTGTTCAGCCTTGGTAATTTTGACAACACACCGTTTCAGCACCACACCCTTGGTCAACAGCGAGTAGGCGGACTGACCTTGTTGCTGGATGTGCCGTGTGTGGAACAGCCCACGCTGCGCTTCGACCAGATGGTGGAATTGGCGTGGCAACTGGCGCATGATCTGGGCGCAGACATGCGGGATGATCACCATGTGACATTAAGTGCAGCTGGCATTGCGCAGATTCGCGGACAAATCTCTGCTATAGAGAGCAAAATGCTGGCCGGCAATATTATTCCCGGCAGCGCACAGGCGCGCCGCTTGTTTTCCTGATGGACGCGGCCAAACGTATTGCGCAATTGCGCGCCGAAATTGAGCAACACAACCAGCACTATTATGTACTGGACGCCCCCATCATTCCCGATGCGGAATATGACAAGCTCTTTAGTGAATTGCAGGCTCTCGAAACGCAACATCCCGAACTGCTGACTGCCGATTCGCCCACCCTCCGTGTTGGCGGTAAACCATTGCAAGGGTTTCAACCGGTACGCCATGCCGCGCCCATGCTCTCAATACGCACCGAGACTGACATCAGCGATCAGGGCGCCATGTCTTTTGATGCACGAGTACGGCGTGAGCTTGAATTGAACGAGACCGCTCCCCCGATTGAGTATGCTTGTGAACTTAAATTTGATGGCCTCGCCCTTAATCTGCGCTATGAGCACGGCCTGTTGGTGCAGGCCGCCACGCGTGGCGACGGCGAAACCGGCGAGGACGTGACACAAAACGTGCGCGCTATCCGGCAGATTCCGCTGCGGCTTAAAGGTTGCGATGCGCCCTTGCTGGAAGTGCGCGGTGAAGTCTATATGAGCCGCAAAAAATTCGAGCGTTACAACGAACGGCAGCGCGCGCAGGGTTTGCCCACGCTGGTGAATCCGCGCAACGGCGCGGCGGGCAGCATCCGTCAGCTTGATCCGGCACTGGCTGCGCGGCGCCCGTTGTCGTTCTTTGCCTATGGATTGGGCGAGGTGCAAGGTTGGGCATTGCCCACCACACACAGTGCTGTGCTGGGTGCGCTGGCAGAGATGAGTGTGCCGGTGAGCGATGAACGTGCAGTGGTGCAGGGCGCGCAAGGATTGGTGAAGTTTCACCGCCGCATTGCAGCGATGCGCGACCAGCTACCGTTCGACATAGATGGCGTGGTCTATAAGGTCAACAGTCTGGTCTTGCAATCACAGCTCGGTTTTGTGACGCGCGAACCGCGCTGGGCAGTGGCGCACAAATATCCGGCGGAAGAGCAAATGACGGTGGTGCGCGATATAGACATTCAGGTAGGGCGCACCGGCAAGCTCACGCCGGTAGCGAAACTGGAGCCGGTGTTCGTCGGCGGCACCACGGTCAGCAATGCCACGCTGCATAACGAAGACGAAACGCGGCGCAAGGATGTGCGCATCGGCGACACGGTGATCGTGCGCCGCGCCGGCGATGTGATACCGGAAGTGGTGAGTGTGGTGCTGGACCCTTCTATACGCTTGGCGTACCCTGCCATGAGCTTGTCGAATGGTCAGGGTGAACGGAAAGAAGATGGACGATTCGATCTGTTCAAATGGCTGAAAGGCAAATGTCCAGTGTGCGGCAGTACCATTGTGCGCGAAGAGGGCGAGGCGGATTGGCGTTGCAGCGGCGGGCTATTCTGTCCGGCGCAACGCAAGCAGGCGCTGCTGCATTTTGCCAGCCGCCGCGCGCTGGATATTGAAGGTTTGGGTGACAAGCTGGTGGAGCAATTGGTGGAGCAGAATCTGGTGCATACACCGGCTGATTTATACCAACTGGATTTTCAGGTGCTGGCCAATCTGGAGCGCATGGGCGAAAAATCTGCTGAAAATTTACTCAGCGCAATCGAGCACAGCAAGCAAACCACGCTGGCGCGCTTTATCTATGCGCTGGGCATACGCAATGTGGGTGAGACGACCGCGAAAGATCTGGCACGACACTTTGGTATGCTGGATAATTTCCTGTTGGCAGACGAAACCCGCTTGCAACAAGTGGCGGATGTGGGGCCGATTGTGGCGCAAAGCATTACCGCATTTTTTTCCGAGCCGCATAATCGTGAGGTAATAGCCCAATTGCGCAATAGCGGGATAAACTGGGCGGAACAAGCAGGCGAGGTTGTCCAAACTTTACCATTGACCGGTCAGACGTTCGTGCTTACCGGTACACTGGCGGCGCTGTCGCGCGAGCAAGCTAAAGAAATTCTGGAAGCGTTGGGCGCAAAAGTCAGCGGCAGCGTGTCGAAAAAAACCACCTATGTGGTGGCCGGAGTCGAAGCAGGCAGCAAGTTGGACAAGGCAAATGAACTAGATGTTGTGGTGCTGAATGAGCAACAATTTTTAACATTACTGAAAAAAAATGAAAAAAATAACTAAAGCCGTCTTTCCTGTTGCCGGCATGGGCAGCCGCTTCCTGCCTGCCACCAAGGCCAGTCCCAAGGAAATGATGCCGGTGGTGGACAAGCCGCTGATTCAGTATGCGGTGGAAGAAGCAGTGGCGGCGGGCATTACCGATATGGTGTTTATCACCGGGCGCAACAAGCGCGCCATTGAGGATCATTTCGATAAAGCTTACGAACTGGAAGCCGAATTGACACTGCATGGTAAGGAAGCATTGCTGCGCATATTGCATGAAGTGATTCCGGCACATATCAACTGCATTTACATTCGCCAGGCCGAACCGCTGGGTTTGGGGCATGCGGTCTTGTGTGCGCGGCCGGTGGTGCAGGATGAGCCGTTTGCGGTGATACTGGCGGATGACCTGATTGACGGTGAACCACCCATCGTCAGGCAAATGCTGGATGTGTTCCAGCAGCATCAGTGCTCGATTCTGGGGGTGCAGGAGGTGCCGCGTGCGCAGACCGCGCACTATGGCATCGTCAGCAGCAGCAAGCTTGCGCCGAATGTGGAGCAAGTACATGGCATCGTGGAAAAACCCAGTCCGGAAACTGCCCCTTCCACGCTGGCCGTGGTGGGACGCTACATTCTTACGCCGCGCATTTTTCACCACCTGGAAAAAGTGCAGGCCGGGGCGGGCGGCGAAATCCAGTTAACCGATGGTATCGCAGCCTTGATGAAAGAAGAAAAAATGCTGGCTTATCGCTTTGTCGGGACGCGTTATGATTGCGGCTCCAAGTTGGGCTACCTCAAGGCGACGGTGGCGTACGCGCTCAAACATCCGGAACTGCGCAATGAATTCGCCGCCTATCTGGCCACATTGAAATGACCTCCTCCCGGCAGCAGGCTCACGCTATCATGCAGCAGGCCGAGTTGTTGCATGCGGCAGCAGAAGTGCAGGCAGCCGTGGCGCGCGTGGCGTGGGAAATAAATGCGGCGCTGGCCGACATGCATCCGTTGGTGCTGTCGGTGATGGGGGGCGCGGTGGTATTTACAGGACAGTTGTTACCTTTGCTGAATTTTCCGCTCGATTTTGATTATGTGCATGTGTCCCGCTATGGCAACAACCAGCAAGGCGGGGCATTGCACTGGAAAGTGGAGCCGTGCGAAAACATCGCCGGGCGGGTGGTACTGGTGCTGGATGATATTCTGGATGAAGGCGCGACCATGGCCGAAATTAAACGGCGTGTGCTGGACTTGGGTGCCGACCGATTTTACTGTGCTGTGTTTGCCGATAAACTTAAGAACGTGGCCAAGCCAATACGCGCCGATTTTGTCGGGATAGAAGTAGCCGATCGTTTCGTGTTCGGATTTGGTATGGACATACAGGGTGCGTGGCGCAACTTGCCCGCGATTTACGCAACGAGGGAAAAATAAATATGTTGGCAATTATTGGTGGAACGGGGCTGACGCAGTTGGCCAATCTTGCAATAACACATCGCCAAGTGATGCGCACGCCATATGGCGAGCCGTCCGGCGCGATTACCTTCGGCCGTTTGCGCCAACATGAAGTGATGTTTATCGCCCGTCATGGCTACGGCCACACCATCCCACCACATGAAGTGAATTATCGCGCCAATTTGTGGGCGCTGCATGATCAGGGTGCCAAGCGTGTCATATCGGTGGCCGCAGTAGGCGGCATCCGTGCCGACCTGTCGCCGGGAACCCTGGTGCTGCCGGACCAGATTATTGATTACACCAGCGGGCGCGCATTCACCTATTTCGATGGGCGGGAAGACCCGGTAACACATATCGATTTTACCCAGCCCTATAGCCAGGAGCTGCGTCAGCAAATTTTACAAGCCGCCAAACTGGCCAAAGTGAAATGCCTGGATGGCGGAGTATATGCTGCCACACAAGGTCCTCGCCTGGAAACGGCGGCGGAGATCAACCGCCTGGAAAGAGACGGCGCCGATATGGTGGGCATGACCGGCATGCCAGAAGCCGCGCTGGCCAAGGAGCTTGGCCTGAATTACGCCGCCATAGCCGTGGTAGTGAATCACGCTGCCGGGCGCGGCAGCAGCCGTGGCGGCGTGCAGATGGAAGCCATTACTGCGGTGGCACAACCGGCCATGGCGAACGTGCGCAGCATTCTGGAATGCGTAGTCGAGAGCGATGACAATTAGAGATGTGTTGCGCATGGGCGATGCGCGCCTGTTGCGAATCGCGGATAAAGTGCATGATTTTAATACACCGCAATTGCACGCCCTGCTGACCGACATGCGCGATACCATTCAGGCGCTTGATGGCGCGGGACTGGCCGCACCGCAGATAGGCGTGAACCTGCGCGTGGTTATTTTTGGCGTGAGCCGCAATCCACGCTATCCCGATGCCGAGGAAGTGCCGCAAACGGTGCTCATCAATCCGCTCATCACCCCGCTGGGTGAAGCGATGAAAGAAGACTGGGAAGGCTGTCTGAGCGTGCCCGGATTGCGTGGGCTGGTGCCGCGCCATGCCCATATTCGTTATCAGGGTTGGGACGAATACGGCGCGCTGATCGATCGCAGCGTGAGCGGATTTCATGCTCGCGTGGTGCAGCATGAGTGCGATCATATCGACGGGATCCTGTATCCGATGCGCATCCGGGACATGACGCAATTTGGCTATACCGAGGTATTGTTTCCCGGGCAAGAAATGCAGGACGAATAGTGGTGGCCTCGCAGGGGGCGGGCCTGAGCACCGCATTTTTAGATTCAATTTGATTCACGGCACGATGCGCCGATGATGCTTTTTCTACATTGTCGTTAGGTCACGGAGAACACACATGCGCAGACCGCTCCTTTTCTGCAATATCGGATGGATGAGGCAATGTCAGGGCCAAACGGAAACCGACAAAATAATCGGTGGTGGGCGCTATGTTCAAACCGTGCTTATCCGGTTGTTACCCTTTTTTGGCGGAACAGCTTCCAGATAGAAACGATAACAATCCAACCCGTTCGTGGTGACCCATTGGCTACGATCGGGCGGCTGGCAAAGCGCAAAGGATTCACCACGGCTGCGCAATAAGGACAGATAAAACCGTCTGGCCAGCACAACTTCAGCAGGTAGGCAACGCATGATTCATTATCAGGAAAGAGCCGCTGGAACTCGGGCAGAGATCGCGGGAAAGGGAGTTCGTCGTGTTGGAGAATGTCCATTTGCATGGACTGAAATCGTACCCCTAGTTGAAAAGAATAACAACCGGATAAGCACGAAATAAACAATCTCCCGCGAAGCGGGACAATATCGCGGTTTTGTCCGCTTCGCGGGATGCTTTTCCTTGCTGGATTCCCGCCTGCACTAAAAGTAGGCAATTTGCTACTCGGCAAGCCGAGTGCAAAGTTGTCACCGCGGGAATGACGGGCTAATGGACTATTTGGATTTATTTTCTACTTGGCGGATACACCCAAGGGTTAACTTTTTAGAAGTGCCCTTTATTCGACCTTCATCACCTGCCCCACAAACAACATCATGGGGAAATTGCGCTGCAGCTCCTTGCTGTAAAAATTCGGCATGGCAACGCCTTCGCTGTAGCGTACTTGGCTGTTGACTGGCAGAGTCATCAGCGGTCCCGCCACCCATTCGATGTTGCCGTTGATCTTGCGCACTTGCAGATAAGTGTAAGCCTCGGTTTGTAGCACCACTTGCGCGATGCCGCTGTTAGGCAGCTGTGATCTTCTGGCTTTGGTTTCTGCGGTCGACTCATTATATTCCTCGGCGTCCTCGGCGCTGCCCCAGAATCCGATATCGCCAACATCATTCGCCGTGGCGTATTCGACGCTGGTGAGATAACCGTCATTGTTGGAGCCGCCCAAAACGTAAATGTGATTATTGTAGTGGGTCGCGCTAAAGTTTGACCGGGGTTGGGACAGCGACGTGGTCATCTGCCAGGCGCTGAGCTCGCCACTAGCCGCCACTTTGGTTTTCTCGATACTGTCCAGATATTCTGCTCCGGACAGGCCACCCATGGCATAGATGTAATTGTCGTGAGTGGCCGTAGAATGGCCGTAGCGACCGGTTTGTAACGGACTTGTGGCTTGCCATTTTTGCAGCGCCCCGTCTTTATCAAATTGTGATCGTTCTACCGATGTGATGCCCACGCCCCGCACTTGTTCATATCCGCCGATGGCATAGACTATGTTTCCCACCATTTTTACGCCGTTGATATAGCGTGGCACGGTCATTATTTCGGGTTCGAGCTTCCACTCACCCAGGCTGCCATCGGGTCGAAATTCCGCGCTCTCAACTGTATCCAGCATCGCACCGGCGAAGCCGCCGAAGGCATATATTTTCCTGTCTGTTGTGGCCAACTTGGAGCAGCGGCGCACGGTTTGCATTTCGCTTTGCATCTCCCATGGGCCTAGCGCGCCGTTACCCAGTATTTGCGCGCGCTCTACCGTGCGCAGCAGGTTGTGCCCATTCGGCCCGTTGCCACCGCCGACCACATAGACGAAGCCGTTGTGTACCACTGCTTCAGTGAAGCCGCGCTCCTCATTAAGGTCGGAACCCGGCTGCCATGATCCCAACGAGCCATCCTCCTGTATTCTGGCGTATTCAGTGGTGTTCACGAAATCCCTGTCGCCCACGCCGCCTATCATGTAAATCATGTCCTTCGCCACGACCACAGCAGCGCCGGCGCGATACACGCTTAGAGTGGCAGTCTGTTTCCAGCCAGGTATCCATACCTTGTCAGGAACGCTGCTACAACCAGTCAAGGCAAGGAAAATTAAACAAACAGATACAGCTGATATTCGTTTTATTTTGGTGATCATCGTGCTTCGGTGAGTTGAGGTACCGGGGCATTGTACAAGATTTGACCGGGATTTCCATGCGTTTAAAGCCACTTCATCCGTGCTGATTTTGTCGTCCTTGTTATACTGTTTCCACACGTCTAATGAAATGTCGCAGTTCGGGTATGACTGGATCGCAGGCGTCACGCCCGCGTTCCAAGCGGAGGTAAGAATGAAACAACAGCAATATATCGCGTGGTTTGATGCATTGCGCATGAGCGATGTGCCCAGCGTGGGCGGTAAGAATGCTTCGCTCGGAGAAATGATCAGTCAGCTTGCGCAACTGGGTGTGCGTGTGCCGGGCGGTTTTGCGACCACTGCCGTCGCCTACCGTGACTTTCTGTCACAAGGTGGTCTGGATCAACGCATACAAGCAGCACTCGATAATCTTGCCGTGACTGATGTGACCGAACTGGCCAGGGTCGGTAGCCAGATACGCCAGTGGATTATGGCGACGCCCCTGCCGTCGCGATTAGCGGATGAAGTGCGCCAGGCATATCAAAAATTACAGCAGCAAGCGGGCGGAGATATTTCGCTGGCGATACGATCTTCTGCCACGGCGGAAGATCTGCCGGACGCTTCGTTCGCCGGGCAGCAGGAAACTTTTCTCAACATCCACGGCGAGGAACAGGTGCTGGTCGCGATCAAGCAGGTATTCGCCTCGCTGTATAACGACCGTGCCATTGCCTATCGCGTGCACCAGGGGTTTGAACATCAGGCGGTGGCGTTGTCGGCGGGTATTCAGCATATGGTGCGCAGCGACATCGGCGCCAGCGGCGTAATATTTACGCTGGATACTGAATCCGGATTTGATCAGGTGGTGCTCGTTACTTCTGCATATGGTCTGGGCGAGACTGTGGTGCAAGGCGCGGTCAACCCGGACGAATTTTATGTGTACAAGCCGACATTAAAGCAGGGCAAGCCTGCGGTGATCCGTCGCAACCTCGGCAGCAAGGCAATCAAAATGATCTTGGGCGAAGGACGCGAAAGCGGGCGTTCGGTGAAAACCGTTGATGTCTCAGTTGCGGAAAGCCAACGATTTTCTTTAACCGATGCCGAAGTGGAAGAACTGGCGCGCTATGCACTGACCATAGAGCAACACTATGGACGCGCGATGGACATCGAATGGGGCAAGGACGGCGTGGATGGCCAGCTGTATATCCTGCAGGCGCGGCCGGAGACGGTGCAGGCGCAGGGCAGGCTGGATACCTTGCGCCGTTATCGGCTGAAGAAAATATCTGATGTGCTGGTCAGCGGTCGTGCCATCGGCCAGCGCATCGGCAGCGGCAAAGTGTGTCTGGTGGCGGATGCCAGCAAAATGGCCGAGGTACAAGCCGGTGATGTATTGGTAACCGACATGACCGACCCGGATTGGGAGCCGGTGATGAAGCGCGCCTCGGCCATCGTCACCAATCGCGGCGGACGCACCTGCCATGCGGCTATCGTGGCGCGCGAACTGGGTATCCCTGCGGTGGTGGGCTGTGGTGATGCCACGTCTCTACTTAAACGCGGCGATGCGGTGACGGTATCCTGTGCCGAGGGCGACATCGGCAAGGTCTATCAGGGACTGCTCGACATAGAAGTGATAGACCTGGCACTGGACAAGATGCCGGTGCCGCCGGTCAAGATTTCTCTCAACGTGGCCAACCCGGAGCTGGCATTTGAGTTCAGTCGTTTGCCCAATGCCGGTGTGGGATTGGCGCGGCTGGAATTTATTATTGCGCGCATGATAGGTATCCATCCCAAGGCGGTGCTGGCCTATCCTGATTTGCCAGCCGAGTTGAAGGCGCAGGTCGAGGCAAAGTGCGCGGGCTATGCTACGCCGCTGGATTTTTATGTGGATAAATTGGCCGAGGGCATCGCCACACTGGGCGCGGCCTTCGCGCCCAAACCAGTGATCGTGCGCTTTTCCGATTTCAAATCCAACGAATATTCCAGCCTGCTTGGAGGAAAACTTTACGAGCCGCAGGAAGAAAATCCGATGATAGGATTTCGCGGAGCATCACGCTACATCGCCGACAGCTTCCGCGATTGCTTCGCGCTGGAGTGCCGCGCCATGCGTCGTGTGCGCGACGAAATGGGGCTGACCAACGTCGAGGTGATGATACCCTTCGTTCGCACCATCGAAGAAGCGAGCGGTGTGATAGACGAGCTGGCCAAAAACGGTTTGAAGCGCGGCGAAAATGGCCTGCGCGTGATCATGATGTGCGAGGTACCGTCCAATGCGCTGCTGGCCGAACAGTTCCTGCAATACTTCGACGGATTTTCCATTGGCTCGAATGACCTGACCCAGCTCACCCTTGGCATAGACCGCGATTCCGGTCTGGTGGCAGGCGCATTCGACGAGCGCAATGCGGCGGTGAAAGCGTTGCTCAGCATGGCCATTCAGGCTTGCCGCAAGGCCGACAAATACATCGGCATCTGCGGGCAGGGTCCGTCCGACTATCCCGATCTGGCGCAGTGGCTGGTGGAGCAGGGCATAACCGCCGTGTCGCTGAACCCGGACACGGTGGTGGGAACCTGGTTGTATTTGTCGAGTCAGATCAAACCGAAACTTTAAGGGAGAAAGTATGCGGCTCCCTTGTTATTTTTGTGGTGAAGCTCGATATTTACATAGCTACGGACATCTTGTTTAAGCAACCGCTGCCATCATTTTTGTAAC
>JANPNS010000018.1:0-4186 GCA_031427575.1 Gallionellaceae bacterium | reverse complement strand
GATCGGAGGCCGCCTTGGAAGCCGAATACGGGCTATTGGGCTGGTAGCAATGCGTCTCTTTAAAGGCAGGTTCCTCTTTATTCAAGGAGCCATAAACCTCATCGGTAGAAACGTGCAAAAAACGAAAAACAGATTGATCCGCTTGCGGCAGCGCATTCCAGTGAGCGCGCACCGACTCCAGCAGATGAAAAGTGCCAACGATATTGGTCTGAATAAATTCTTCGGGCCCGTGAATGGAACGATCGACGTGGGATTCAGCGGCAAAGTTGACGATGGCGCGCGGCTGATGCTGGACTAACAGGCGGGTAACCAGGTCTTTATCTCCGATGTCGCCACGCACAAAGATATGGCGCGCGTCACCCTCCAGCGCCTGCAGATTCTCCAGGTTGCCGGCGTAGGTCAAACGGTCGAGATTGACGATAGCTTCGCTACCTTGCGCAAGCCAATCCAGTACAAAATTTGAGCCAATAAAACCAGCTCCTCCAGTGACCAGAATCATAATATTTATGTTATTGCGGAATTGAAATAGGGCGACACTTTACCACACAGCAGCGTGGCAGTAATAACACCGCAGACGATCACGGTTCAAATTGAAATTGGGTCAGAACCTGCGACAGTTTTCCGCCATCCGGATCGGTAATGTCCATTTTGTATGGGAAGCTAGCGTGCTCTGGCACCAACCAGATTTCGGTCCGGTTCTTGCCGGCTTGCGCCGGGCTGGCTACATACAATGCCTTGAATGTGCCGAGCGGAACCGTCACACTTTGATTGGGTGTAATGCGGTAGCTGTAATCATCCACCTTGCTGCCGTTGGTCATGTTGAACTTGTACATAGTCGCGTTGCTCAGATCAACGAACATGAACTGGTACATCGCGCTTAATCTGTCCTGCGTCCCTTCAGGCAACTTCAGTGTGCGTTTCCCGGCACGGTCATTCAGCGTAATAAGGTTTTCCTTCCAATCCAGATCGGCACGCGTATTTCGCACCGAATCCAGTTTTCGCTCGTGGATATAAGTAGCTGGTCGCAGCCCCTGCGCGGTTAAGACGCCTTGACTGGTAACGTGTATGGTTTCCGCTTTGAACAGGGAGATCAAGCCATGCGCCTTGGTTACGCTATCAATTTGATAGCCATCCTGGGTGCGGGTGTAAGTTTCGGTGATGGTAGCGACCTTGATGCCGGCTTTGAGCACATCATAACTGGCCTGAACGCGGGCAGGAGAAACGGCTTGCGCCTGTTGCGCGAAAACGCAAAACAACAGGCTGACAAGCAAATGTGCAATATATTTCGAGTTGCTCATGTATGTCATTAATTTATTGCAGACCCGGAGAAATTAACGCGCTTCCCGGTTGTTCAATGCGCTGCAAGCGCACTCTACCATCTGCGGTCAGGCTCAGGTAGCCGTGGCAAAACCAGCGTATGGCTTGCTGATAAATGCGATGCTCCTGATGCAACACACGTGCCGCCAGCGTGGCCGGGGTATCGTTCATGAGCACTGACACTGCGGCCTGGATGATGATGGGGCCGTGGTCGAGGTCGCTGGTAACAAAATGCACCGTGCAGCCGTGAATTTTTACGCCATCATGCAACGCGCGCGCATGAGTATCAGTGCCGCCGTAAGCTGGTAGCAGCGAGGGGTGGATGTTGATCAGCCTGCCCTGGTAGCGCGCCACAAACTGCGAAGTAAGTATGCGCATAAAGCCGGCCAGCGCAATGAGGTCAGGCTGGTAGCGATCTATGCTGGCGGCCAGTGCCGTATCAAAAGATGCGCGATCGGGATGGTCGCGATGCGCCACCACTTCCGTGGCAATGCCATGCTGTTTCGCAATTTCCAATCCTGCGGCATCAACACGATTACTGATGACCGCTACCACGTGACATGGTAGTTCGGCCTCCAGCAAAGCTCGCATATTGCTGCCCTGACCGGAGATCAGGATAACGATGGACTTCATCGCTGCCTTAGCGGACTTGGGTTTGTGCCTCATTATCAATTCGAGTCTGGATAGAACCGATTATCCACGCTTCCTCCCCGGCTGCCTGCAGCTGGCTGAGAGCAGTATCGGCATCACGTTTGGCGACGATAACCACCATGCCGATGCCGCAGTTAAAAGTGCGGTACATTTCCTGTTGTTCGACCTTACCCTGTTCGCGTAGCCAGTCGAATATTTTTGGCGTGCGCCAGGATTCGCTGTTAATCAGCGCGATGACAGAATCGGGTAACACGCGCGGCACATTTTCCAGCAAGCCGCCGCCGGTTATGTGCGCCATGCCTTTTACCTGGATGGTGTGCATCAGCACCAGCAGTGGTTTCACGTAAATGCGCGTAGGCACCATGAGGCAGTCGGCCAGCGTGCGCTCGCCATCAAATTTTGCATTGAGGTCTGACTGGCTGCGCTCAATGATTTTTCGCACCAGCGAATAGCCATTGGAATGCACGCCACTGGAGGCCAGCCCCAGTACCACATCTCCCGGTTCAATATCGGCACCGGTGATAATGTTGGCTTTTTCCACCACACCCACTGCGAACCCGGCCAAGTCATATTCGCCCAGCGGATACATGCCCGGCATCTCGGCCGTCTCGCCGCCGATCAGCGCGCAACCCGCTTGTTCGCAGCCTGCTGCGATGCCCTTGATGACCTGGGTGGCGGCATCCACATCCAGCTTGCCGCAGGCGAAATAGTCGAGAAAGAACAAGGGTTCGGCACCCTGTACCAGAATATCGTTAACGCTCATGGCCACCAGGTCGATGCCTACGGTGTCATGACGATTAAGTTCAAATGCCAGTTTTAATTTTGTGCCCACGCCATCGGTGCCGGACACCAGTACCGGCTCGCGATATTTTTTGGAAATTTCGACCAGCCCGCCGAAGCCGCCGATGCCGCTCAGCACTTCCGGGCGCATGGTGCGCTTGGCAAAGGGCTTGATGTTCTCCACCAGCCGGTCGCCCGCGTCCATGTCCACGCCCGCAGCGCGGTAAGAAAGGCTATTGACTTGGGAAGCGGAGGAAGCGTCGAGTATGGGATCAGGTAAGCTCAAGTTGAATTCTCGCTTTCTTAAGGATACAGTGCAGGCCGTCAGTATTAGCCGGATTTTACCCCAAATGGCCATTCAACGCTTTGCCGCACTGTCATGGCTTGCGCTTGTCATCGTAAGCGCCTGCTTGTTATATCTGCTTGGTCCCATCCTCACCCCGTTCGTGGTGGCGGGCATACTGGCCTATATCTGCGACCCGTGGGTAGACAGGCTGTGCGCGTGCAAGCTGCCGCTTTCCAGGAAATTTCCCCGTACCCTGGCCACGCTGCTGGTGATGGTTGCCTTGCTCGGCTTGCTCATGCTGCTGCTGTTAATCATGTTGCCCATGCTGGTCAAGGAAGCTAACCTGTTGCTGTCGCGCCTGCCGGAACTGCTCGAAGCAGCGCGCCTGAAATTATTGCCTTATGCACAGCAACATTTCGGTATCACCCTGCAATGGGACACTGCCATGCTGAAAAACTTGCTGCTCAACCATTGGCAGAGCGCCGGCGGAGCCGCTGCAAAAATGTTACCTTGGCTGGGCGGCGGCGGTTCGGCGCTGCTGCAAATATTGATGAATGTGCTGCTGATTCCGCTGGCGCTGTTTTATTTGCTGCGCGATTGGCCATTGCTGCTGACGCACATCGAGCAAGTCATTCCACGCCACCGCCAGGCCAAGGCGCTGCAAATTGCCAAAGAAGTGGACAGCGTACTGGCTGAATTTTTGCGCGGGCAAATGGCCACGATGCTGTTGATGAGCGCGTTCTATGCGCTTGGCTTGTGGCTCGCCGGACTGGAGTTCGCCCTGCCGATAGGCGTGGTGGCGGGCGTGTTGGTGTTCGTGCCATATCTCGGCATGGTCATCGGACTGACGCTGGCCACGCTCGCTGCCCTCTCACAATTTGACCAATTCAGCAGCGTGCTGGTGGTATGGGCAGTGTTCGGCGCGGGACAATTGCTGGAAGGCATGGTGGTTACGCCGTGGCTGGTCGGTGACCGGATCGGCCTGCATCCGCTGGCGGTAATTTTTGCGCTGCTGGCCTTCGGACAGTTGTTCGGCTTCTTCGGCTTGCTGCTCGCCCTGCCCCTGTCCGCCGCTTTGCTGGTGGCGCTGCGCCACAGCAAGGGCTGGTATCTGTCCAGCTCCTTGTATCGCGAATAAAGCACCCCGCAGCA
>JANPNS010000017.1:0-3770 GCA_031427575.1 Gallionellaceae bacterium | reverse complement strand
TTCATTTCAAGTTGCCCGGCGAAGAGATCGGTGTTGGGCTTGTGGCCGATGGCGATGAACACGCCAGTAAGCGCGATGTCCTGCGTCGCATCTTCCTTGGCTTGTTTGAGGCGCATGCCGGTCACGCCGCTGTCGTCGCCCAGCACTTCTTCCAGCACCTGATTCAGTTGCAGCGTGATTTTCCCTTCCTTCACCTTGTCCATCAAATGATCGACCATGATGCGCTCGGCGCGGAAGGCGTCGCGCCTGTGCACCAGTGTGACATGGCGCGCAATGTTGGAAAGATATATTGCTTCTTCCACTGCCGTGTTACCACCGCCGACCACGGCCACGTCCTGCCCGCGATAAAAGAAACCGTCACAGGTAGCACAACCCGACACACCTTTGCCCATGAACTTTTCTTCGGAGGGCAGGCCGAGATATTGCGCTGAAGCACCGGTAGCAATAATCAGCGCGTCACAGGTATAGACGCCAGAGTCACCTTCCAGCATAAACGGTTTTTGTTGCAGTTTGGCGGTGTGGACATGGTCGAAAATAATTTGCGTTTTGAAACGCTCCGCATGTTGCTGAAAGCGCGTCATGAGATCAGGGCCTTGTACGCCCATAGCGTCCGCAGGCCAGTTATCCACATCGGTGGTGGTCATCAGTTGTCCTCCCTGCGCCAGGCCGGTAATCAGCACCGGGTTCAGGTTTGCGCGCGCGGCATACACTGCGGCGGTATAACCGGCGGGGCCGGAGCCGAGAATGAGTAGCCGATGATGTTGCGTAGTTTTTTCCATGTCCAAGTTTTCTGCTTAAATTATAAACGGGTTTTCTGCGTAAAATTTTAAACGAGGGCGAAATTTAACAGTGGTGCGCCCTTCTGTCGAGTAAAATACGCAACATGATTATGCGCCTGACTTTTATCCTGCTGCTGCCTGCCTTGCCCTGTGCTGCGGCGGAGCTACCCGGCATACCAGCATTTATAGATGAAATGGTGTCCAAACACGAATTCAAGCGGGACGAACTGGAGCAGGTGTTCCAACGCACGCAACATGTCCAGGCGGTCATCGACGCCATTTCCCTACCGGCTACCATCAAGCCGTGGGTTGAATACCGCGCCAACTTCATTAACAACAAACGCATTGATGGAGGTCTGAAATTTTGGCTGCGCTATGAAGAAGCACTAAAACGGGCGGAATGGGAATATGGTGTACCGCAGGAAATTATCGTCGCAGTAATAGGCGTGGAAACCATGTATGGCCGCAATAGCGGGAGATTCAGCGCACTGGAAGCGTTGACCACACTTGCCTTCGATTACCCGCGCCGCGCCGATTTTTTCCGCAGTGAGCTGAAGAGTTATTTGCTGCTGGCCCGTGAGCAGGAGTGGGAGCTGTTCAAGGTAAAAAGTTCTTACGCAGGCGCGCTGGGCATCCCGCAATTCATGCCGAGCAGCTACCTCAATTTTGCTGAAGATTACGACAACGACAACTCAGTCGATTTGATGAGTGAGCCAGTGGATGCCATTGGCAGCGTGGCCAACTATCTCAAGGAATATGGCTGGCATCGCAACGAACCGGTGGCAGTGCTAGCCAACGTAAGTGAAAAAGCTCGTGCAGGCAAGCTCAGCAACCCGCGTAGCCTGGCTGCATGGGCTGAATCCGGTGTAACTCCAGTGGTGGAGACCGCAAACGAAAAACTTGCCCTGCTGCTGGATTTTACTGTGGCTGATGGCAAGGAGTTCTGGCTGGCTTTCAACAATTTCCAGGTTATCACGCTCTACAACAACAGTATTTTTTACGCCATGTCGGTGCATCAACTGGCTGATGCGCTGCGTAATGCGCGGGGGCTTGTAAGCGAAGATCGTATGGTGCCTGGCAAAACAAAATAAAGCTGTGTCAGTCGAAAAGTAGCTCGCAAGCCGCGCCGTTTCTTGATTCATGTTTTTTATTTTCATGATACACCGCCAAACAATCCCGGCTTGGATGCTTTTCAAGTCATCCTGCTGATCTCGGTATGCAGCAACCCGATCCAGAATACGCCAGTATGACCGCTCAAACTCCCTTCCATACTCGGCATCCTTCCACGCTGTCCGTGATTATATCCAGGGCACCTCTAAAAATTCAAAATCCTAAGCGAGACAAGGCGCGAGAAGAATTTTAGCGCGCCGCATATGTTTGACCCTTCGACGGGGCTCAGGACAGGAATGTAAGCGTTAAAATTTTTTGAGCAACACAGTATCGCGACGGAGTTTGGATTTTTAGAGGTGCCCTCCATTGCGCACTGATCTTGCCTTGCCTTCAGTTGTCCGTGGTCGGTCAAAGGATTGCACCGATACCCAGTTCCCCACTGACCGCTCAATGCAAAATGGACGGCGGCTCGTCGCCTTCCTTCCTGGGTAGCAGGTGTGCAAATCGGCCTTCAACTTCCGTGAAATAGCGGAACTCGACTGCCCCAATTGTCCGTTTCTTCTTGGAAATTCCCTTGGGCTTGATCGGCGGTTGTGCGGCCCACAACCCATGCCTCGTTTCCAGCGTAAGCGCGCATGTATCTATCGCGTAGGGCGATGCGCTTATGCTTCCGTACTTGGCGAGGATCGCATTCATTTGGCGTATTTTGTCTGGCCGAAGCGTCCATGCTTCCATGATCGCGAACACAAAATCAGCCTCCAATGCCAACGCCGCTGACTGGATAATCATTGCGGACTGATCTTTGCCTTCCCTGCTTCCAGTTTGAATCATCACCGGAATGACTTCCTTTGTGGTCATGTTGCCAACGAACGCCATCGGCTGAAGCATTTCTCCGGCCTCTAGAAAACCCCGCGCTTTGTCGATCAGCGAACTGATGATGTCCATGTGCGCTTGCAGTGGCGTGCTAATGGGTGCCTCAATCATTTTTTCCTCAATATCTGGACGCCTTTATCTGCCTGCCAGTAACGCATCCGCCAATACTTCCAGCCATCAAGGTAAGCCCACAGATAAAGATCATTGCCATCGTGGTAACTCCTGGGACGCGAAAAAGTTACCTCGAAAGTTACCGCAGTTTATGCCCGGATGCAATGGGATGTTACCACACCGCTTTGGACTACCTACTTAACCTAACACCTTGTATTTATTTGGTTTTCTGGACACTACCGGACTGGTTGTGATGTGAAATTGGCGGAAGCTGTGAGATTCGAACTCACGGAACATTTCTGTTCGGCAGTTTTCAAGACTGCTGGTTTAAACCGCTCACCCAAGCTTCCAAACTTAATATTACATAGAACACGGCAGTTTTGACTACGACATAACCTGAAGGTTATTCTACGCCGCAACAAGCCACTGCGTGGCGTGTTGTCAAGACTGCTGGTTTAAACCGCTCACCCAAGCTTCCCGAGGAGCGCCATGATACCCGAAATGCCACACCACCTTAAAGGACACTGTCTGCTTTGAGCAAATATTATTTGCAACTTTTACCCCGTTTCGGTACTCTTATGCCCGTTGTTTAACATTTCTCAGGAGAAAAAACTTATGCAATCCCAAGCCATCTCGCAACCAGTCTCGCTGGGGCTGGAACAAAACAAGGTGCTGCGCAACACTTATACGCTGTTAGCGCTCACCATGATTCCCACCATCGTCGGCGCATTCGTTGGAATGTCGACCAACTTTTCGTTCATGGCGCAATCCCCCATCATGGCTCCGCTACTGATGTTCGCGGTAATGATGGGCATGTTGTTTGCGGTTAGCGCGCTGCGCAACAGCGTATGGGGCATCGCCATGTTGCTGGGCTTCACTTTTGTCGCAGGCGTGTTC
>JANPNS010000016.1:0-6638 GCA_031427575.1 Gallionellaceae bacterium | reverse complement strand
CAACAACAGGGAGATGATACCGTGGCTACGCAATATTACGGCCAGGTATTAACCCTAGATCCGCGTGACCCGGCTGCCCATGCTGGCCTGTCTGCACTCACTCCGGGAAATGCAGTCGGTACAGAGAGTCGCCTCAAGCTGTTGCTCAACCATCGCCCGGATGCGGCGGAGTTACATTTTGCATTGGGCAATCTTTACGCAGAACAATCGCGCTGGGGCGAAGCACAGCAATCTTATTTCAACGCCATCAACCACGAGCCGGATAATATTCAATACGTTTACAATTTGGCAGTCAGTCTCGATCATCTAAGCCTAGGGAAATTAGCCGCACAGTATTACCAGCGCGCATTGCAATTGGATCAATTTAGCAACACCCATTTTGACCATGCACAAACCCAGCAGCGTATCAATGAACTGACTGCGCCCTGAAAGGTAAGTTAGGGAACCCGCATGTCAGCACACAATCAACAATCTCACACGCAACACCCCCCCACACAACAACCATTAGGTCGTCTGCTGGTAGAAAAAGGCGTCATCAGCGAAGATCAGCTACGCATTGCCCTGCAAGAACAAAATAAAAATCACCAGCCGCTAGGTCGGTTGCTGGTGAGCTTGGGCTTTCTGTCCGAGGCTACCATCCGTGACGTGTTGTCTGAAAATCTGGGGCAAGAAAGTGTTGACCTCACTACCGTCATCATAGATTCTGCGGCGATCAAACTCATACCAAAAAATGTCGCGCGTCGGTATGTGTTGTTGCCACTATCGGTTGATGCTGCTGAAAAACATCTTACCCTGGCCATTGCCGACCCCGACAACATCATTGCGCTGGATCAACTGCGCGCCTTGCTCAAGGATGAATATCGCCTGACCACGCAGGTGGCGAGCGAATCTGACATCCTGCGTGCGATTGACCAGTACTATGGCTTCGAGCTTTCTATTGATGGCATCCTGCATGAAATCGAGCCGGGCGAAATGGAGTATCAGTCACTCCAAACCGGGGTCAACGAATTCAGCCAGCCCGTCGTGCGCCTGATTGATGCCTTGCTGACTGAGGCGGTGCAGCAAGGCGCATCCGATATTCACTTTGAACCAGAAAGCAGTTTCCTGCGTATTCGTTATCGGGTGGATGGTGTGTTACGCCAAGTGCGTAGCTTGCACAAAAGTTTCTGGTCGGCCATGGTGGTGCGGATAAAAGTGATGAGCCACATGAACATCGCGGAAACACGCGCACCACAAGATGGCCGCATTTCGCTGCGGCTGTCCGGTCGCCCCATTGATTTTCGCGTTGCTTCGCATCCGACAACGCATGGCGAAAATCTGGTGCTACGCATACTGGATCGCCAAAAAGGCATCGTGCCCATCAATCAACTCGGACTAGACGATGCCACGCTGAATATACTCAGACTGATTATCGCCAAGCCTGAAGGCATCGTGCTGATAACCGGCCCTACCGGCAGCGGAAAAACCACTACGCTGTATTCGGTGCTCAACCACGTCAACACCGAATCCATCAACATTATGACGCTGGAAGATCCGGTGGAATATCCTATTCCACTGATCCGCCAAACCTCAATCAACGAAGCCGCCAAGCTGGATTTCGTAAACGGCATCCGCTCCATGATGCGGCAAGACCCGGACATTATTTTGGTCGGAGAAATTCGTGACCATCCCACGGCTGAAATGGCTTTTCGCGCTGCCATGACCGGTCATCAAGTTTATTCCACGCTGCACACCAATTCCGCCATTGGCGCTATTCCGCGTCTGCTCGATATTGGCATTCTGCCGGACATCATGGCGGGCAATATCACCGGAATTATCGCGCAGCGACTGGTGCGCGTGCTATGCCCACATTGCAAATACGCCTACCATCCTGACCATGCGGAACGAAAAATTCTCGGTGTCCACCATGAAGAGCCGATTACCTTGTACCGCGCCGCGGGTTGCGATATATGCCGCCACCAAGGCTATAGCGGACGGTTAGCCATCATGGAACTACTCAAGATGGATAACGACCTCGACGATCTAATTGCACATCGCGCCAGCATCCGTGAACTCAAACAGGCGGCGCAGGACAAGGGTTTCCGCCCGCTGGCATCGGATGGGATACGGCGCGTTTTGCAGGGCGTTACTTCGCTGTCCGAAGTGGCGCGGGTAGTAGATCTGACTGACCGTTCGAGCTAACAAGATGTTTAAAAACTACTGCGCTCGACATAACCGCGTTGCTCAAGAGCTCAAAATGAGGGGTCGCATGGCGACAGACATCTGTGTACATCGCATCTGCAACACGTTACTGGCGAAGCCAGCCGATTGCGGGAGCAGATGCAGGCCGCTCTTCCCGCGCATGGATGCTTCGCAACACCGTGTCAGAGCGGCTATTTTTTCGCCCTTTCGCGCCTTGTTCTGCCATCGCTCGCTACGTTTTTCAACACCTTGTTATTCCAATTCCAGTTTGAAAGTGATACAAGGCGGCGACAAGCGAGCGACGAAGACAGTACATAAAGTACGGCTAGGAGCGAGCGCGGAAGCCAACGCAGTAGCACTGATAAAATGGAATTGGAATTAGAGGCTCTTTAAATCATGGCACTCTATTCCTACAAGGCACTCAACGATAAGGGCAAGAGCTCCAAAGGCTTGCAGGATGCGGCCAACGTACTGGATCTGGAATTTCGCCTGAAGCGCATCGGGCTGGATTTGATCAACGCCAAGTTGGACGAAAAAAAACTCGGTTTCGCCAGCAAAAAAATTAAACGCACCGATCTGATCACTTTTTTCTTTAACCTGGATCAACTCACCCGCGCCAATGTGCCGCTGCTGGAAAGTCTGGCCGATTTGCGCGACACTATGGGTGACCAGAAATTCCGCGAGATCATCGCCGGCATGGTGGAATCCATTGAAAGTGGCAAGAAATTGTCGCAGGCGATGGCGCAGTACCCCGAAGCGTTCGACAAAATTTTTGTCAGCCTGACCCATGCCGGCGAGGAAAGCGGACAGTTGCCGCAGATATTTGCGCACATCACAGAATCATTGAAATGGCAGGATGAAATGGCCTCGCAAACCAAGACTATGATGATCTATCCGCTGTTCGTTGGCACGGTGGTGATAGCCATCACCTTCTATCTGATGATCTACCTGGTGCCGCAACTGGTCGGCTTCATCAAGAACATGGGGCAGGAGATACCCCTGCAAACACGGCTGCTGCTGGCCACTTCCAGCGTATTTGTAAATTACTGGTATGTCCTGCTGGGATTGCCGGTCGTGTTATTCGCCACTTTCAAATTGGCACTGGCATTCAATCCTGGCCTGCAATACCATTTGGACAATCTCAAGCTGCATATCTGGCCGACCGGCCCCATCCTGCGCAAAATCATCCTGGCGCGCTTCGCCAATACCTTTGCCATGATGTACGGCGCCGGAATTACGATACTGGATTGTATTGCCAACTCGCGCGATCTGGCCAATAATCAAGTCATCGCCCGGAGTCTGGAACAAGTTACGCTGGAAATCGAATCGGGCAAAAATCTTACCCAAAGCTTCCACAACACCGGCATTTTCCCGCCCTTGGTCATCCGCATGCTCAAGGTAGGCGAGACTACCGGTCAGCTGGACCTGGCGCTACGCAACGTGAGTTATTTTTATGATCGTGATGTGCGTGAATCAATCAAGAAAGTGCAGGTCATGATTGAGCCGGCCATGACCCTCATCCTCGGTTTGCTGCTCGGCTGGGTCATGCTGTCCGTGCTGTCACCGATTTATGACATCATCGGCAAGGTAAAATAGCCCATGAGAACCTTTAAAAGCCCATATTTCATCCCAACTGCTGCGTTGCGTAAAAAATTTCTTGCTTACATATACCCCATATGCGGCGCTGCGAAATTTTTTCCGCGCCTTGCATTTGGGCGAACTCTGAATTTTTAGAGGCTCTCAATGTCCGACAAAACTCTTTTGTTCCTCGGCGCCAACCACTTCCACGTCTACACCTGGAAGCAAGGTGTGCTTTCCGCGCCACAGCGCTTTGACGACAACCCCAATGGCCGGGAACAATTCGCCGCGTTCCTGCAATCTCAGCGCGACCCCGCCTACTTGCTCACTGACTTTATTGAAGAGGATTTTCGCTACGAAACTGTGCCGCATTTACGCGGCAGTGAGCACAGCGCGCTGATACTGCGCAAATTCGAACAGTACTACCGCAACACTCCCTTCCGTCAGGCGCTGACATTGCAACGCCAGGCAGAAGGGCGACGAGACGACAAAATGCTGTTTTCCGCACTGACCAACCCGGCACTTATCCTGCCCTGGCTGAATACTATGCTGGCACACAGCATGCCGGTGGTCGGCATCTATTCCGTACCCAACATCAGTGCTCCCCTGATCCAGGGCATTTCTTCCGACCACTTGCTGCTGCTATCGTGGGAGAAACACGCAGGATTGCGCCAAACTTATTTTGATGCCAAGCACCTGCATTTCTCTCGCCTTACTCCTATCAATGCCAACCGAACATTCAGTGAAACGGTGGCCGGGGAAACCTCGCGCACCTATCAGTACTTGAAGAGCTTGAGTTTGCTACCGCCCGGCCAGGCGCTGGACGTGCATATCATTTGCCATAACCATGACCAGCGCGATCTGGCGCAGCACCTGCAAGACAACGGTGACATGCGCTTTACCTATCTCGACATTCAGCAGCTGGGGCAACGCCTCAAGTCGACAATGAATTTCACCGATTCGGATGCCACCCCGCTGTTCCTGCATCTGCTCGCCACCAAGCCACCACGCAGTAGCTATGCTGCCACTGAGCACACCCATTTCTTCCGACTGCATCAGCTGCGCCGCGCCTTGCTCGGGCTGAGCGCGGCCTTGGCCGCGGCCAGCTTGTTGTGGAGCGCAATCAATATTTGGGAAGGCAGCGGGCTAACGGTCGATAATGAATCACTCAAACTGCAAGCAAGAAAATTGTCACAGCAAGACCAACAGATCACCCAGGACTTTCCCAATACGGTGGCCACCGCCACAGATATGAAAACTGCTGTCCTTTTATTGCGCAAGCTGGACAACTATGCTCCGCCCCCGCAAAATATATTGGCAAGCTTAAGCGCAACTTTGGACAATTTCCCGCGCATCCGCGTGGACAAGCTGTCATGGCAGATGACTCCGACCAGCGACGGCACCGTGGCAACGCTGCCCGCACAAGTAATACTACTCAGCGGTGAACTGAATGAATTTTCCGGCAATTACCGCGATGCACTGAATTATCTGGAGCGCTTCCAGCAAGCCCTGAGCAAGAGCGGCCACAGTGTAAATGCTGTGACTCTGCCGCTGGATGTCAGCCCCAAGGGCAGCATCGCCGCCAATGTGGGCGAGGGTAAGGCAAAGCCCGCGCAATTCTCGCTCAAAATTACTTGGAGACCAAAAGAATGACTTTCTCCAAATCCGATTTTTTACTCATTAAGTGGAGCTTGCTCACTTTTGTGCTGGTGCTCGGGCTGGGCAGCGCAGCAATTATCGCCAGCGAAAATTTCATCGTCCGGGTGCAGGCTGAACAACGCACCGCGCAGCAGCAGTTGAATGAAGCGCGCAAGCAGTTGTCTACTGCCCATGAAGACCGTGAAAATATGAAAACCTACACCCTGGAGTATGGTTCCTTGCTGGAGCGAAATATCATAGGTAACGACCAGCGCCTGGACTGGATCGAGGGACTGGAAAAAATTCAGCGGCAGAACCGCGTGCTGGATTTCAAATACACCATTGCGCCACAGCAAATTTATACCCCGCTTCCCCACCTGGACAGTGGCAATTTCGACCTGTACCTGAGTACCATGACTCTACAATTCAACCTGCTGCACGAGGGACAACTGATCAATTTTTTTGACACCTTGCGCAGCGGCATAAAAGGATGGTTCATAATCGACCATTGCTCGCTGGAACGCGGCAGCCTGATTTCCGATCCTGCCAACTTCAACTCAATAGCGCAACTCAAGGCCGATTGTAGCGGCGGCTGGCTAACGCTGAAGAACAGGAATGCAAAATGAAATTTCTGAATAAACTGCGACAAGAATCGCTGGCGTCCCGTACTATTTTCTGCATCCTGCTTGCCAGCCTGATTGCGCCCGCCGCTCATGCAACCCGTTTGGGGCGTTTGTTTTTTACTCCTGAGCAACGCACCCAACTCGAATACGATTACGCACGCACCACCGCGGTAGGGGGTGACTCTTCTTCTGTACTGATGGTCAACGGCATCGTACAAAAACATGGTGGGGCGCGCACCGTCTGGATAAATGGTGTGCCACAAAAAGCCGGCAATAGCGATGAACGCAGCCCGGAAGCGCTGCCGATTGCCGTGCCGGGCAAATCGCAACCCGTGAAAATTAAGGTCGGGCAAAAAATATTGCTGGATCAACCCGCCCAGCAAAACCCGACTGCGCCCAATAACTGAAACATGCACCACCTCAGCCATCGGGATATTTTTTACCGCCCGCACAGCCAGCAAGGCGCAGCACTGATGGTGATGCTGGTGATAGTGGTGTTGGGGGCGGCGGCCATTCTTCTAGGTTCCTTCAGTGGCTCCGGGCTGAAAATTGAGCGGGATAAAATTACTGCGGATGCCTTGGTCCAGGCGAATGTGGCCTTGATTGGACGCGCTGTGG
>JANPNS010000015.1:0-3519 GCA_031427575.1 Gallionellaceae bacterium | reverse complement strand
AGTGCAACTTTGCCATCAGCCCATCGGCTATCGGCCGCTTCCGCGTCAATGTATTCATGCAACAGCAACGTGTGGGCATGGTGCTGCGCACCATTACCACCAAGATTCCCGCGCTTGAAGAATTGGGATTGCCGGATGTACTCAAAGACGTGGTAATGACCAAGCGCGGGCTGGTCATCGTGGTCGGCGGCACCGGCTGCGGCAAGTCCACCACATTGGCGGCCATGCTGGGCTACCGCAACAAGAACAGTTACGGCCACATCATCACCATCGAAGACCCGGTGGAATTCGTGCATGACCACATCAACTGCCTCGTCACTCACCGTGAAGTGGGAGTGGACACCGATTCCTGGCAGGTTGCGCTGAAAAACACGCTGCGTCAGGCACCGGACGTTATTCTAATCGGCGAAATTCGCGACCGTGAAACCATGGAACATGCCATCGCTTTCGCCGAGACCGGTCACCTGTGTATGGCTACTCTGCACGCCAATAATGCCAACCAGGCACTCGACCGGATCATCAACTTCTTTCCCGAAGATCGCCGCGAACAGCTGCTGATGGATTTATCACTCAATACCAAGGCGCTGATCTCGCAACGCCTGATCCTGCGCACTGATGGTGTCGGCCGCGTAGTGGCCATGGAAATCCTGCTCAACTCGCCGCTCATCGCCGACCTGATTTTCAAAGGCGAGGTGCTTGCAATCAAAGAAGTCATGTCGAGGTCGCGTGAATTGGGAATGCAGACCTTCGACCAGGCACTGTTCGACTTGCACGAAGCCGGATTGATCGGCTATGCAGAAGCGCTGAAGAACGCCGACTCGGTCAACGACCTGCGTCTGCGGCTCAAGCTGGAAAGCAAAAGTTCGAAGGACAGGGATGTCATGTCGGGTACCGATCATTTGAAGATGACTTGATGCCTGCAACGAAAATAAGACATTGCAAAATGGCAGCCGGATTGCGCGCCTTGAAGGCGTTTTTGCTGGTGGGTTTTGGGGTGTCTATTTTACGTTATTCCATTTTCAATTTAATAGTGCCACAAAACCCCCTCTCCCGCAGGGCGGGAGAGGGCTGGGGAGAAGGTTAGGGAGAGGGGATAATAATTATGAGATTATTAAATTGAAAATGGAATTAGACCTGTGATCGTGAATATCGAGCCTATTTTGGAGTTCAAAGAAATCGTGCCACTTCTTACCGAGTGTGGCTTGTCCGTCGCTGACATTTCTTCATCGCAACCTCTGCACTTCTTTGGCATGTACTCCGAATCCAGCCTTGTGGCAGTTGTCGGGCTTGAATTATTTGGGACAGTTGCATTGCTCCGCTCTCTCGCAGTGTCCCCGGCGTACCGTGGTCAAAAGTTAGCGCGGGAATTAGTCACCTACGCTGAAAGTTTTGCAGCTTCTCGCGGCGTCGATTCATTGTTCCTGTTGACCACAACTGCGTCCACTTTTTTCGGCAAGCTAGGTTTCGTGCCCGCATTACGGTCTGCTGCTCCGCCAGAAATTCAAACTACTGCGCAATTCTCCATTTTATGTCCAGCATCGTCAGCATTTCTATGCAAGACGGTCGCCGGTCTAACCCTGCGCTCAAGCGGGAGCACAGTGTCAATTCCACGCGCTTGCGCAGCAAGGGCAGTGGATTGCCTACCTTTGGTGAAAGCGCGCAGCCCCTTACTTTTACGTTGAGGCTGTAGAAAAACTCAATTTCAAAAAACGGGATTGCAATGAACAAAAATCGGCCTCTTAAAACGCGCTGTATTCGGCGATCATCACCTTGGGATGGGTCGAATGACCCTCGAAAATCGTTGTGTTCAAAAAATTGCGACGCCGCATATGTATGATATGTAAGGAGTAATTTTTTGTGAGCAACGCAGTATCGCGACGGAGTTTGGGTTTTTAGAGGTGCCCTTATGACTGCCATTGCTCGTCGTCATGGTCGGCATCTGCACTATGCCTATGCGCTTGTCTAGCGCGCTGCGTGCTGTTGCGCTGCTTGAGGTCGGCAAGGGGGCGCTAGTTTTGTTGGTTGGATTCGGTTTGCTTTCGCTGATTCATCACGACGTTCAGCTCTTCGCCGAGCGCCTGATAGCTCATACTCACCTGAATCCAGGCGCCCGCTATCCTCGCATCTTCATCGACGTGGCGAACCAACTAACGGATGCCCGGCTATTGCTGATTGCGGTTGGGGCTGCCGTCTACGCCTTGGTACGACTTATCGAGGCTTATGGGCTCTGGTATGCGCGGCGCTGGGCTGAATGGTTTGCGGCTCTGAGCGGCGGCATCTACGTGCCATTCGAGATCTTCGAATTGTATCAGCGCGTTACTTGGCTAAGCGTTGGTGCCTTGGTGCTGAACTCAGTAATCGTGGTCTTCATGCTTTACAGCGTGTTCCACTCGGCTGCGGCGAAATCTGTGAATGCGGTCTAACCGCCCGGTCAACCAGGACGCGCACGGAAGCGCCGTGCCCTGCAACGGTTTGTGCGTGCGCGCCGATTACCGGAAATGTTAGCCAGTTTATTCACAGCTCTATTTAATCTGTCAAAGGAGAAAGACCATGAAAGATGAAAAGAAATTGACCACCAACGCCGGTGTACCTGTGCCGGATAATCAGAATGCCCTGACCGCAGGTTCGCGTGGCCCGATGCTGCTACAGGATGTCTGGTTTTTGGAAAAACTCGCTCACTTCGACCGCGAAGTTATTCCCGAGCGACGAATGCACGCTAAAGGCTCTGCGGCCTATGGTAGTTTTACCGTTACTCACGACATCAACCGTTACACGCGAGCGAAAATTTTTTCCCAAATTGGCAAGAAAACCGATTTGTTTGTTCGCTTCTCCACCGTCGCCGGTGAGCGTGGCGCGGCCGATGCCGAACGCGATATTCGTGGTTTTGCGATCAAGTTCTACACCGAGGAAGGCAACTGGGATCTGGTTGGCAACAATACGCCGGTATTTTTCCTGCGTGACCCGCTCAAATTCCCGGACTTAAATCACGCTGTCAAGCGCGATCCGCGCACTAATCTGCGTAGTGCCAAGAACAACTGGGATTTTTGGACGCTGTTGCCTGAAGCGCTGCATCAGATCACCGTGGTTATGAGCGACCGTGGCATTCCCGCTACCTACCGCCACATGCACGGCTTTGGCAGTCACACCTTCAGTTTTATTAGTGCTGGCAATGAACGCTTTTGGGTCAAATTCCACTTGAAATCGCAGCAGGGTATCAAGAACCTGACCGATGCTGAGGCCGAAGCGTTAGTTGGTAAGGATCGTGAGAGTCACCAGCGCGACCTCTATGAGTCTATCGAGAAAGGCGACTATCCGAAGTGGACGCTGTATGTGCAGATTATGCCAGAGCAGGATGCTGCAAAAGTACCCTACCACCCATTCGATTTGACCAAAGTGTGGCCGCACAAGGATTATCCCTTGATGGAAGTGGGTGTGCTGGAGTTAAACCGCAACCCGAATAACTATCACGCCGAAGTCGAGCAGGTTGCCTTCAACCCGGCCAATGTACCGCCTGGAATC
>JANPNS010000014.1:0-3368 GCA_031427575.1 Gallionellaceae bacterium | reverse complement strand
CGCCGTGCCCAGCACCATCGCCTGGTATAGCGTCAAGCCGTGCGGTAGAAGCACCACCCAAGCGGCAGGCACCCGCACATATTCGGCAAATCCGCCATCGTGCGCCACGCCCATGTCATAACCGGTCACGATCACTTCATCGCCGGGTTTGAAGCGTGGGTCTATTGATGACTCCACTACGCCTGACACGTCTACCCCGCCGTTGCATGGGAAACGCCGGATGATCTTGCCCGCGCCGGTCGCCGCCAGCGCGTCCTTGTAATTCACACTGGAATAAACGGCACGAATCACCACCTCACCGGGGTCGAGATCATCCAGCGTCATGTCCACGAAACGTCCGGCGGATTTGCCGTCCTTTTCAAAGATGCGGTAGGCGTGGAATGTCTTCATTTAGATTGGCTTTGCTTGCAGCTTGTGTAGGGTGCAATAAGCGCAGCACATACGGAACAATGCCCGTTGGTAATTGCGCCCTGCCACCTTATTCCAATTCGCGTTAGAAACAGCAACAATCCGGCCCCCTCGCTTCGCTCTCCCCCGCTGCAAGGGGGAAGGAGGCACATTAGCGGCGCTTCTAATGCGAAATAGCATTAAATGTGGATTGTCCGCTTATCCACCGCCAGTGCCGCCTCATGCATCACCTCGGACAATGAGGGATGGGCATGAATGGTGCGCGCCAGGTCTTCGCTGCTGGCAGAAAATGACATTGCCAATACCGCCTGCTGAATCAGCTCGGAAGCCATCGCGCCTATGATATGCACGCCCAGAATGCGATCGGTATTGGCGTCGGCGAGAATTTTAATGAAGCCAGTCGTGTTGCCCAAGGCACGTGCTCGACCATTTGCCAGAAAGGGAAACTGCCCCGCCTTGTATGCTACGCCTGAAGCTTTCAGTTGTTGTTCGGTCTTGCCCACCCAAGCAATTTCCGGAGCGGCATACATTACCCACGGCACCAGATTCAGGTCGCAATGTCCGGCCTGCCCGGCAATTAATTCAGCCACCATCACGCCCTCTTCCGACGCCTTGTGCGCCAACATGGGCCCGCGCACCACATCACCCACTGCATACACATTAACCAGATTGCTGCGGCAATACTCGTCCACTTCAATATGTCCTGCCGCATCCAGTTTCAGCCCGGCCATCTCCGCGCCCAGCCCTTGCGTGTTCGGCACGCGGCCCACCGCGACAATCACCTTGTCCACGACCAGTTGCTGCGCCACCCCTTGCGCGTCGCGCCAGGCCAGACTGATTTCTTTTTTGCCGGAAACCTTCTCTACTTTTGCGCCCAGATGAATTTTCAAACCCTGTTTGGTGAATGCACGCAACGCTTCTTTAGCTACCTGCTCATCCGCTGCCGGCATAAAAGTGGGCGCCGCTTCCAGCAGCGTGACCTCGCTACCCAGCCTGCGCCACACGCTGCCCAGCTCCAGCCCGATCACACCGGCGCCGATGATAGCCAGACGCTTGGGCACTTTGCTGAAACCCAGCGCACCGGCGTTATCCACAATGTTTTCACCATCTAGCGGAAGGTTAGGTAACGCGCGCGGCGTCGAACCGGTGGCGATAATGACATGCGACGCACGCACCTCTTCGCTTTTTTCAATCGCTATGCGCCAAATATCACCATCCTGGCCGAGCAAACTGGCGCGGCCATGCAATGCAGTAACTTTATTTTTCTTGAATAGCTGGCTAATGCCCAACGTGAAATCGGACACGATCTTGTCCTTGCGCGCCAGCATCTTTGCCAGATCAAGCTGCACGCCCGACGCGGTAATGCCATGCGCATCAAAATCATGCGTAACGCGCTCAAAATTTTCCGAAGATTCCAACAACGCCTTGGAAGGAATGCACCCGACATTCAGGCAGGTCCCACCCAAGCTGGCTTTGCCCTGCGGATTTTTCCACTCATCCACACACGCCACCTTCATGCCCAGTTGCGCGCAACGAATCGCCGCGACATATCCGCCGGGCCCGGCACCGATTACGACTACATCAAAATCTGCCATACCACTTCTCCTCCGTTACATCTGCCCGACACTGTTGCATAAATGCACTAGAACTTCAATATTGCAAATAAATTCAGTAGCAGGGTACAGTCGAATGGCTGGTGTTCAATCCCACCATTAAGCGGCATTTGTGCGCTTGCAGTTTGTATACATATGCTATACACTTGATCCATGATTAAATCCTTCGCCCACAAGGGACTTGAAAAGTTCTTCAGAAAAGGCAGCAAGTCCGGCATTCAGGCCGCGCACGGAAACCCTCTTCGTTTGCAACTGGCCAAACTGGATTCGGCGAAGTCACCGCAAGACATGGGTTTACTTGCGTGGCAGTTGCATCCCCTCAAAGGCGCCCTGAAAGGGCATTGGGCGGTATCAGTATCAGGAAACTGGCGATTGACCTTTCGTTTTGACGGTCAGGATGCCGAAGTAGTGGATTACCAGGATTATCACTAGGAGAAAATAATGAGCCGCATGTTCAACCCCCCGCATCCCGGAGAAGTGCTAAAGGATGGCGTCATGACAGAAGGCGTAACGGTAACCGGCTTGGCCGGACAACTCGGTGTAACGCGGGTAGCGCTATCCCGCATACTCAACTCGCGCGCCGGAATCTCTGCCGACATGGCAATCAAGCTCGCCCGTGTCTTCGGCGGATCGGCAGAATCCTGGCTTTACATGCAGGCCAATTATGATTTATGGCAAGCGGAACGCCGCGCTGTGAAACACGATAAGCGGATTCGTATTGGCGCGTGAGCCTGCGAGCTCGGATTATTTTTTGCAACTCGTGCATACGGCGCAAGGCCCGGTGGTTATTGCGCCACACGGGCTCAGGTACCTTTGGTTCTTGTAAGTAGTTGGCTGTTGTGAGTGCGCAAAATATTAGTGGTCTGTTCCTGAGGTTTCCTTTACAAATTCACATCACTTGAGCTTTCTCGGCATGCAATTTAATACCCAACGCGGATATTACCTTGAGAATGGTCGCAAAACTTGGGTTGCCGTCGCCCGATAGCGCCTTGTACAGGCTCTCGCGACCTAGACCAGTTTCATTGGCAAGTTGCGTCATGCCCTTGGCGCGGGCGATTGTACCCAGAGCCTTGGTGATAAAGGCCGCATCATCCCCGGCTTCTTCCAAGCAAGCTTCCAGATAGTGCGCCATATCCTCATCCGTTTTAAGGTATTTTGCACTATCCCATTTGCTCAATTTTATTTTTTTCATATGCCCTCCTAAAGTTGCCGTGCAATTTTCAGTGCTGCTTTGATGTCCTTCGGTTGGGTGGACTTATCGCCACCCGCCAGCAAAACGATAATCTCCGTTCCTCGCTGCACGAAATAAACGCGATACCCCGGCCCGTAATGAATCCGCATCTCCGA
>JANPNS010000013.1:0-2030 GCA_031427575.1 Gallionellaceae bacterium | reverse complement strand
CCGCTCCCTTGAGGCCGCAACAAAATGAATGGAAAGGAAATCATGACACTATTTCCGCTCACCTTTTGGGTGAAGTCGCTACAGGGCAATTGGCACATTTATTTGCCTGCCCAGCTGCGTTGCTCCTCATTGAATAGAGCGAGGTTGTTGCCGCCTTGGCGACTTTACAACCACGGCCTACCCCTTGCGGGTGGAATGACTATTCCGCTTCGTCGCGCCTTGCTGGACAGGCAAATAAACGCACCACTTACCCTGTCCAACTACGGTTTCCAGGATGAATTAATTGACCAGAAGGATTTCCAGGACGGCCTGCTGGAAATTAAAACCGACGGGCAGGGGCTGGAGGTGTATGAGTTTACGTTTGGCTAAAATTATTCTTATGTAGCGCGCGCTGTGCGTACGGACTCATCAGGAAGATCGTGCGTATAGCGCACGCTACCAATGCGTCTAAACCCGGTGCAACCCAGCCTCCACTTCGTCACGTTTGGCTTTGCCGATAAGGCGTTCCACCAAGGTTAATGCAAAATCCATCGCCGTGCCTGGTCCGCGCGAAGTAATCAGTTTACCATCCTCCACCACTGCTCCGCGTTGCTGTTGCACTTGCGGAAACGCATCCAGCGCGCCGGGAAAACTGGTGGCACGTTTGCCATCCAGTACTCCGCTGGCCGCCAGAACTGCAGGGGCAGCGCAGATTGCGGCAACATATTTGCCTTGGTGCGCCATATCCTGCAGCAGCTGGATGATGCGTGCATCGGCCTTGAGATTATTACTGCCGGGCTGACCCCCGGGCAGCACTACCATATCAAAAATTTGTTTGAGCGCCGTATCCAGCGCGGTGTCAGGAATTAAAACCGCGCCACGGCTGGCGCGTACCGGCTGCGCATCCAGCCCGGCGCTCACTACTTCGATGCCTGCGCGGCGCAGGATATCGATGACCGTGACCGCTTCAATTTCTTCACAACCTTGGGCGAGGGGAACGAGAACTTTAGGCATGATAAGTATCCGCGCATTAGTGGCTGCCGGTAATTTTAATCCCGGAAATTCTGGTACTGCAACGGGAAATCTGTAATGGATTTTTTCGTGAATGCGATGGCGTCCTGCAGGTCATCGCGGTTCTTGCCAGTGACGCGCACCGTATCTCCCTGGATGCTGGCCTGCACCTTAATCTTGCTGTCCTTGAGCAGCTTGACTATTTTCTTGGCCAGCTCAATTTCAACCCCCACTTTTATCGTGCAGGAACGTTTCACTTTGTTGCCGCTGACCTTCTCAATCTTGTCGCTGATGTCCAGGCACTTGATGTCCACGCCGCGCTTGGTCAACTTGGTGTTCAGAATATCCTGCACCTGATTGAGCTGAAATTCATTGTCGGCATGCACAGTGAGAACTAACTCGGTTGGCTCAATGCGTGCATCCGAGCCCTTGAAGTCAAAGCGAGTACTGACTTCCTTGTTGGTCTGCTCGACGGCGTTTTTGACTTCTGTTTTGTCCACTTCTGACACGATATCGAATGATGGCATGGTGTGCTCCAGTGTAGGTTGGGTTAGCGTTTTTGCGTAACCCAACATTGCGTGCGTTGGGTTACGCGATGAAACCGCTAACCCAACCTACAAAAACTTAATTTAACCAAAACTGCAAACGTAATTCACTTCGTCTTTCGCGTGAATCTCGAAGCTGCGGTTCGCCGCGACACTAAATTGCATGCCGACAGTATATTCCTTGGCCGCAGACTCGCCCGCGATTTTTACATTGCAAGTGCCGCTGGTTATTTCCATCAGCTCCGGTGTGCCGACATTAAATGTGAGCTTGCTGCCAGGCAAGATCACGCCGACCGTTTTGCGCGTGCCATCGGGGAATAACACCGAGTGCGATACGCACTTGCCATCGAAGAATACGTTGGCCTTTTTTACGACGCTGACATTATCGAATTTGTCCGACATGATATTCCTTATTTCCGGTTATTTAATTTTGCTGCAATGCGCATGCGCAACGCGTTCAGTTTAATGAAGCCAGCCGCATCTTTCTGATCGTAG
>JANPNS010000012.1:0-3091 GCA_031427575.1 Gallionellaceae bacterium | reverse complement strand
GGAAGCCCCCTCTCCCTTGATGGGAGCACCAAAGGTAGGCAATCCGCTATCCGGCAAGCCGGGTGCGGAATTGACACAGGGCAGAGGAGATCAAGCAGTACGCAAAGAAGTCACCGCCCCGCTGTCCCTCATCGTCACTGCTTTTGCCCCCTGCACTGATGCGCGCCACACGCTGACACCGCAACTGGCTGCCGACCTCGACACAGTATTGCTGCTGATTGATCTTGGCGCAGGAAAAAACCGCATGGGCGGTTCCGCGCTGGCACAGGTTTATAAACAAACCGGCAATGTCGCGCCCGATGTAGATGATGCGAGCAAGCTCAAATCCTTCTTTGAAATTATTCAGCGCCTGAATCTGGAAGGCACGCTGCTGGCCTATCATGACCGTTCCGACGGCGGACTGTTTGTCATGCTGTGCGAAATGGCGTTTACGGCGCATGTTGGATTGACCATCAATCTGGATGAAGTGCCGGGCGATGTATTGAGCGCGCTGTTTAATGAAGAGTTGGGTGCGGTGATACAAGTGCGCCGTAGCGATGTGCAGCATGTGCTGAATGTATGCGAGGGTGCGGCGCTGAAATCAGTGCATGAAATCGCCACGCTGAATGAACGCGGCATGATTGAAATTGCGCGCAAGGGCAAGCAACTGTTCAGCGACAGCGGCATCGCACTGAAACGTCTGTGGTCGGAAACAACTTATCGCATGCAGCAACTGCGCGACAACCCGCTGTGCGCGCAACAGGAATATGACCGCATACTGGATGCGGCTGATCCGGGGCTGCATGTGAAGCTGACTTATGACCTAAATGAAAACCCTCACCCCGCACTCTCCCCAAGGGAGAGGGTTCTACTTCCCTCTCCCTTGGGGAGAGGGATTGAGGGAGAGGGTTCACGCGTCAATATTAATTTATCCCACCTCAAAATCGCCATCCTGCGCGAGCAAGGCGTAAACGGCCACGTCGAAATGGCCGCCGCATTCGACCGCGCCGGTTTCGCCGCCGTAGATATACACATGAGCGACATCATCAGCGGTCGCGTGTCATTGCGTGACTTCAAGGGTTTTGCCGCATGCGGCGGATTTTCTTATGGCGACGTGCTGGGCGCAGGCGAGGGCTGGGCTAAATCAATTCTGTTTAACTCACGCGCGCGCGATGAGTTCAGTGCATTCTTTCAGCGCAAAGATACCTTCGCACTGGGCGTGTGCAACGGCTGCCAGATGATGAGTAATCTGCACGAGATTATTCCCGGCGCGCAGCACTGGCCACACTTCGCGCGCAACCAGTCGGAGCAATTCGAGGCGCGCTTCGTGATGGTGGAAGTTCAACCCTCGCCGTCTATCTTTTTCAATGGCATGGCCGGCAGTCGTATGCCCATCGTGGTGTCGCACGGTGAGGGCTATGCCGATTTTGGCGTTAGCAAACGGCTCAAGGCAGCGCAAAAACTGGTCACGCTGCGCTACGTGGATAATCGTGGTGATGTAACCGAAACCTATCCGCTCAACCCCAACGGTTCACCACAAGGTATCACCGGACTGACCACACCCGACGGACGCTTCAGTATCATGATGCCGCACCCGGAGCGCGTGTTCCGCGCTGTGCAAAATTCCTGGCATCCGCGCGATTGGCAGGAGAACGGCGCGTGGCTGTGCATGTTCCAGAATGCAAGGAAGTGGGTGGGGTGAGCGCTGCTTGCAAGGGTTGACCCTGACCACTTAAAAGAATACACTTTGTCGTACATATTTAAGGACACAATTATGAACGCCATTCATGCAGGAATTACCATAGGGGTAACCGAGTTGCGCGAGTCGCCGACGCGCATACTCAAACGCGCAGAAGATGAAAATCAAGCAGTCGCCATTCTCAATCACAATAAGCCAGCGGGCTATATCGTTTCGCCCCGGATGATGGAAGCCATGCTGGATTCCGTTGCCGAACGCATCGCTGAGAATCGTGCGAAAACTCGCCTCTCCACTCTGAGCAAAGCACGCAAGGTAAAGCTGGATGATCTATGAACTCGCCATCCATCGCGATGCCGAGAAAGAATGGGCAAAACTGGATAACAGTATCAAGCAGCGCTTCAAAGAAAAATTTGCCAAAGAGCGCCTCAAACATCCGCGTGTAGTGAAAGACGCGCTCCGCGAACTCCCCGATTGCTACAAAAACAAGATCACTACCCCGCAGTTCCGCCTGATATACCACGACAATGATGCAAAGCGCTTATTGACCATCCTCTCAGTTGCATCGAGAGATGATGTATATGAAGAGTTGCGTGCGCGGCTCTGAGGGTATTTTTGTTTCATGACGCACACACCAAGTACGCTTTTCTTTTCTGGGGAAACCTTGTGATCTGACGCCTGTCAGCTGCTGTCGCTTGCGCTTACCTGCGGGTACTGCCAGCTGCGTTGCGCCAACATTATTTTTGGTTCAAAAAATTGAGAATAGATTCGATTTCCGAAATCGTAGTGTCAAACCATTCAACTCCCGGTACATTCTCGCGCCACTTTCCCCAAGCCTTGAGTGTGTTGTGGATCGCAAGCTCTGTAGGGCCTACCCGCTTTACCTGCCAACTTTCGAGAATTACGGGATTATCGAAAGTAGCTGAACCTTTGCACTGAACAGCCACTCGGTCTTTGACATTCCCTAATGTTTTTCCTATTTTTATTGGAAAAGGCTCTGTTGGCTTGATCAGTGCAGGAAAACTAAAGGCATAAATCCAACCTTTATATTCTGCTGAGATTGCATCCCCATCCTCAAGTTCGGACTCTTCGAGTTCTTCACCAAGTTCCTCATCTGGCACATCTTCAGAGGTTTTGGCACGAAACATCCCATTACCAAGATTGACGAAAATCTCATGATGTTTCGCGATAAGCGAAACCACAAACTTTATGATTGAATGGATAGGGTTGAGTCGGTCCGATTGTGCTTTCTTGATCTTTGTTTGCTGCTGTTCGGGAGAGAGATATTTGTCGATAACTGATTGCGCCAACTCCGTCATAGCCCAATAAATACCGGCGCAATCAGCTATTAAATACGTAGCAACTTTATCTATAGCCTGGTTCGCGCAATGTACCGTTTGCGCATAAAAATCGTCA
>JANPNS010000011.1:0-2049 GCA_031427575.1 Gallionellaceae bacterium | reverse complement strand
CGAGTTAGTGCCATGTGATCACCTCTTTTGTTTGTCCGTCTTGTTGGCAACGGATTTGGCCTTCTTCCGTGCCTTGTATTCAGCATGCAATGCTTTTGCCCGATCAATATCTCTTTGCTGCCCGCGCTTGGCACCCCCACCAAACAAGACAATGAGCGTTTCACCATCCTTGGCCAGATATATGCGATAGCCTGGCCCCCAGTCAATAACGTATTCACCGATACCGTCAAACCATTTCACGCTGGGGGTATTGCCAAGCTCCAAACGCAATTTCGCAGTAACAATCTTGGCGGCGGCTTGAGCCTCAAGGCCATCGAACCATGCCTTGTAAGGGCTCATGCCATTTAGGCAAATGTATTCTTCGACCCGGATTTTCATAGATGGTAACTTATTTGTTACCGATAATCAAGTGAAAATCGGCACACGCGCCGTCAGCGCGCACAGCAATTCATAGCTGATTGTGCCCGCTGCATGAGCCACTTCTTCTACTGGCAAGCCCTCTCCCCATAAGGTCACCTTGCTGCCTACTTTAGCAGCGGGCAAGGCGCTTAAATCCACGCTCAGCATATCCATCGAGACGCGCCCCAGCGTGCGTGTGCGCTGCCCATGCACCAGCACCGGTGTACCGGTAGGCGCATGGCGCGGATAGCCGTCGGCATAGCCGCAAGCGACTACGCCCACGCGCATTTTTGAGTCCGCGCAAAACTGTCCGCTGTAGCCTATTTTCTCGCCTGCATTCAACTCACACACAGAAATAATTTCGCTATGTAGCGTCATAGCCGGGCGCAAGCCCAGTTGTTGCGCGCTGACTTCCGGGAACGGTGACGCGCCATACAGCATGATGCCGGGGCGCACCCAATCGCCGTGAGTAGCTGGATAGCGCAACAAGGCGGCAGAATTAGCCAGTGAGCGCGCCACGCGGTAGGGTGCGGCGAGTGCATTGAATATTTCCAGTTGCGTCGCCACTCCTGCGGCTTCATCGGCATGAGAGAAATGGGTCATTAAAGTAATGTCACGCACCGCCGGATGGGCTTTGAGCTTCTCCATCACAGCCGGAATTTCCTGTGGTGTAAAGCCGAGGCGATTCATGCCGCTGTTGACCTTGAGCCATACCTGCAAGCTGCTACGGCGCGGATAAGCATCCAGCATGGCTATTTGCTGCGGGCTGTGAATCACACACGCAAGATCATATTCGGCCAACAGCGGTAAATCATCAACGGTAAAAAATCCTTCCAGCAGCAAGAGCGTCTGGCGAAACCCAGCTTCGCGTAACTGCACCGCATCCTTTATATCCAGCAGAGCAAAGCCGTCTGCCGCGTTCAACGCCTCCGCCGCGTGCAACAAGCCATGTCCATAAGCCGCCGCCTTGATTACCGCCATGATACGCGCAGTCGTCAGCTTGCGGGCAAGGCGCAAGTTGTGCTCCAGTGCAGATAGGTCAATGTGAGCGCGTATTGGACGGGGCATGAATGGATGCGTGAATGGATGCGAAGACAAGCTGTCAATTGCGGGCAATCATAGCAGGCCACTTTGCGCTTGTCCGTGAAAATATAGGGGGAAAATATAGGGGAAAATAACATAGGCGCATTATTTACTAACCCGATCTCAATTTCGTGATATAAAACGCGCTGTCAAAAACAGCCTCTCTTAATGAAACTAGGTTTTTACATCATACTCGCGGCGCAGTTTTTTTCCGCGCTCGCAGACAACGCCCTGCTGTTTGCTGCCATCGCTCTGCTGATCGCTTTAGGCTCGCCGGATTGGCATACCCCGCTGCTGCAAATCGGATTTGTGGCGTCCTACATCATATTGGCACCGTTCGTCGGTGCTTTCGCCGATTCGCTACCCAAGGGCCGCGTCATGTTGAGCTTCGCGGTTTGGTTGTAGGTTTCGACGAAGGCGAGCATCTGCTGGGCGAGATCCTGCTCGCTCGTGAAGGCGCCGTGCTTGATCAGGCGGCGGGCGAGGATCGAGAAGAAGATCTCGATCTGGTTGAGCCAGCTCGCGTGCTTGGGGGTGAAGACGAAGCGCCAGCGCGGGTGCTCGCCG
>JANPNS010000010.1:0-3401 GCA_031427575.1 Gallionellaceae bacterium | reverse complement strand
CGCCTCTTTGGTCTGAGGCATCACCCCATCGTCAGCCGCCACCACCAGAATGACAATATCGGTCACTTTTGCGCCACGCGCACGCATCGCGGTAAAAGCCTCATGTCCCGGCGTATCGAGAAAGGTAATCATGCCACGCGGCGTATCTACATGGTAGGCACCGATGTGTTGCGTGATACCCCCCGCTTCACCACTGGCCACACGGGTGCGGCGAATGTAATCCAGCAACGATGTCTTGCCGTGATCAACGTGACCCATCACGGTTACTACCGGCGCACGCGGCTCGATAGGAGCGTTCTTGTGTGCCTCCGATTCAATCAGATAAGCACCGGGGTCATCCAATTTTGCCGGCTTGGCAATATGACCCAATTCTTCCACCACGATCATTGCAGTTTCCTGATCCAGCACTTGATTGATAGTGACCATGGATCCCATACCCATCAGCGCTTTGATGATTTCAATGGCCTTGATCGACATTTTCTGTGCCAGCTCGGCCACGCTGATGGTCTCCGGCACCATCACTTCATGCACTACCGGTTCTGTCGGCAAAGAAAAAGCGTGCTGCGTAGCATCCTCTTGCTTGGCATGCTTTTCATGATGACGCGGGCCCGCACGTCCACGGCCGCCGGTCCATCCAGCAGCCCGTAAATCAGTAGTGCTGGGCGTACGTTTTTTATGTCCGGCCTCATTCCATGGGCTATTTTTATCCGGCGCTGTCTTTGCGCCTTTTTTGGCCGCTGGGCGGCTGGGTTTATCGCCAGGCCTGGGCACAGGCTTGTGCAGTGTGCCTTCAGCCAGGCTGGGCTTGGCAGCAGCGGGAGCTGTTACCGCCGGGGTAACCGGCACCACCTCGGCCACCACAACGGGCGCTGGCGCGACGGCTTCGGCGACGGGTGTGGTCTTGCGTTTGACGCGTTCTTTTTTTACTTTGACTTCTTCGGCCTGGCGCGTGGCCAATTCTGCCTGACCGCGCGCTTCCTGCTCACGCAGGGCAAGCTCTTGCGCATCTACTTTTTTCGCTCTTGGTTTTTTGGTTACGGCCTGCGCTGCTGGCGTCTCTGCTACAGCGGCAACGGGCGGCGGCTCCACCGTAGCCGCTGCGGGTGGCGCAACCACGCGTTTTTTGCGCACTTCGACTTGAATGGTGCGCGCCCTGCCGACGCTGTCGGTTTTTTTGATCTCGGTAGTCTCGCGGCGGGTCAAGGTGATTTTTTTGCTTTTCGTGCTGCCACTGCCATGCGCAGTGCGCAAGTGCTCCAGCAACTGTGCCTTGTCCTGCTCAGATACGGAATCCGTTTCCTTCTTTTTGGCGACCCCGGCCGCCTGCAGTTGTTCCAGCAACAGCTCAATCGGCAAACCAAGCTCGCCGGCAAACTGCGCTACATTCATTTTCGCCATTACTTATCCCTTAACCGCAAAACTTCAACCCAGATAATCCGCCCGGCGTAGGTCGGGTTTCAACCCGACACATCGGGCCAATAACAAAGTCAGGCAATTTGCTGTTTCGCTACGCTCATGCAAAATTGACACAGCCCGACCTACAGCCCATCATGCAAACCAGGGCGCGCGCGCAGTCATAATCAAATGATTTGCTCGTTCTTCATCCATGCCGGTCAACTCAACCAGTTCGTCCACGGCCAGATCGGCAAGCTGATCTTGTGTGCCGACGCCCTTGCCTGCCAGGACGCGCGCGGTTGCCTCGTCCATGCCTTCGAGTTTAACCAGATCCTCAATATTGCTCTCCACCTGTTCTTCGTTAACAATCGCTGCAGTCAACAGCGCGTTGCGCGCGCGGCTGCGCAACTCGTTTACCGTTTCCTCGTCGAACGACTCGATCTCCAGCATCTCGTCCAGTGGCACATAGGCAACTTCTTCCAGCGTATTAAAGCCTTCCTGCACCAGAATATCCGCCACTTCTTCATCTACGTCGAGCTTGGCGATAAATAAATCGCGCACCTTGGAAAATTCCTGCTCGTTCTTCTGGCCGGATTCCTCCACCGTCATGATGTTCAGTTGCCAGCCGGTCAGCTCGCTGGCCAGGCGCACATTCTGGCCGTTACGGCCTATGGCTTGCGCCAGGTTTTCTTCCTCGACCACGACATCCATGCTGTGCTTGTCTTCGTCCACCACGATGCTGGTCACGTCAGCCGGAGCCAGCGCATTGATGACGGCAGTGGCGGGATCTTCCGACCACAGCACAATGTCGACACGTTCGCCCGCCAACTCATTGGTTACCGCCTGCACGCGCGAACCGCGCATGCCGACACAGGTGCCAATCGGGTCTATGCGCTTGTCATGCGAACGCACCGAAATTTTGGCACGAGCGCCTGGATCGCGCGCAGCACTGACGATCTCCAGCAGCCCTTCCTCAATTTCCGGCACTTCCAGTTCAAACAGCTTGACCAAGAACTCTGGCGTGATGCGCGACAAAATGATTTGCGGGCCACGTACTGAGCGGTCCACACGCAGCAAATAAGCACGTACCCGGTCGCCAACGCGCATGTTTTCCTTGGGGATAATCTGGTCACGCGGCAATAATGCCTCGACCTTGCCGAATTCTAAAATGGCATTGCCGCGCTCGATACGTTTCACGGTACCGGACACCAAATGTTCTTTTCGTTCCAGGAAGTCATTTAATACCTGCTCGCGCTCGGCGTCGCGGATTTTCTGGAAGATTACCTGCTTAGCAGCCTGCGCGCCTATGCGCCCGAAATCAATGGACTCCAGCGGTTCTTCAATGAAATTGCCCAACTCAATATCAGGATTGCGCTTGTGCGCTTCGCTCAGCTTGATATGCAAATCGGGGGTTTCAAAAGTTTCATCGTCCGTCACCAGCCATACGCGAAACGACTCATATTCACCGGTCGTGCGATTTATGCTGACCCGCACATCAGCTTCCTCGGCAAAGCGTTTCTTGGTGGCAGAAGCTAGAGCCGATTCCAGCGCGCCGAACACGATTTCCTTATCCACGTTTTTTTCACGCGCCAGGGCATCCACTAACAACAATACTTCACGACTCATTACCATCTCCTGGCCGTTCGCAACATGCAAACAACCTCAACATTAAAATGTAGGCACCAAACGCGCCTTATCCAAATTCTTCAATTCAACCAGTACCTGCTTGCCATCCACATCCAGCTGCAACACGCCATCCCGAACTTCCCCCAGAAGGCCGATAAAGTTCTTGCGCCCCTCCAGCGGCATGCGCAATTTGAGATGCGCTTTCTCGCCGCGGAAGCGTATGAAATCGGCTTCCTTCTTGATGGGCCTGTCCAGCCCCGGGGAGGACACTTCAAGGCGGCCGAAATCCACACCTTCCACCGCAAACAGGCGCGTCAATTGATTGCTGACCAACTCACAATCTTCCACGCTAATTCCCGCAGGCTTATCCAGCAGCACCC
>JANPNS010000009.1:0-2315 GCA_031427575.1 Gallionellaceae bacterium | reverse complement strand
TTTGGCAGAGCTTGCCGCCGATGAAACGCACTCGTGACATTGCGGAAGTTGAGCAGTTTTTGAGGTCGAAACAGTCTCGAATCGGTCTGCCAACCTGCACTATCCACGTCAAATAACACTTACCAACAATCTAAGTCTTTTCATCCATTCACGAAAATGAGGACACTGAGCTTCCATCACGGCAAGTGAAATTTGATCGGCGGCGAGCGGACCATGCCTAGTTTTTTTATAAGTCGGCTGCAATATCTTTTCCAGCCGCCTTGACGGCTTAGTTTCGTAACCTTCGTTGATATGCTCCGGAGTCGGAAAGGAACTACGAATATCGGTGAGAGGTTTGGAATATTTATGCCATCCTGGCTCGGTGCGACATAGTGCAGTTACATCTGAAAAAAGAAGTCCCTCAAATTCATACGGCTGAATATGCGGAATAAAACGTTCTGACCGGCAAGATGCGTGCGCGACGATCGCAGCGTGCAGGCCAGCTTCCAAGCAAGATACGCGCGCATGAACATCGAGTTTTGTTTTCGCTTCATCGAAAGCGGGGAAGGAAGTATCTAGTCCATAAAGATCAATAAAAGTTGTCAAAACCATATTCGGGTTTTGACGAAGCGTATTTCGAGCATTAAACTTCAACCTATCGAACGTTACGGCTCCTCCTCTTGAATCTTGCGATGTACGAAGGGCTTGTGGTTTTGCGAAGATGTGTAGACCTCTAAGAGCCGGCGCGACCACGCGCTTGATAAACTGCTCCTCTGACTGCCCTTCGGCAAAAACGGTCAGTTCAACCATTTCAAGGTCTTCCGCCGATAACATTGCGTTTCCAAATCTCGCCCATGGAATATTGCTCCAGCCAGCCTGATAACTCGTCGTGCGTAAAGCGCCGAAAAGTGGAGGCCCCGTTTTCCTGATCAACTACGATCACATCTTCAGGCGAAAGCTCATTAATAAGTTCTACCGATTGCGTGGAAACAATAAGTTGTCTCTGCTCTGCGACCTGCTTAAGAATATCTGCCAAAACCGAGATCGCGTAAGGGTGGAGTCCCAGTTCTGGCTCATCAATCAAAATTGTTGATGGCAATAGCCCGATCGGCTGTAGCAGCAACGTAGCCAAGCAAATAAAGCGCAAGCTACCGTCAGAAAGCATATGTGCTTTGAAAGGCGTATCGGGTTTGCCGCGTTGGGTCCACTCCAGTTCGATAGTCTCCGACACTTCTTGTCTATGGACGAAATCACCAAAAAATGGAGCCACTAGACGTATGGTGTCTACAATGCGACGATAAGCGGCGTTGTGTTTTTCCTGCAACATGCGCAAGTAAGCCGCGAGATTAGCTGCGTCAATTTTTAAGCGAAGATTGTCATTCGCTGCATGTTTCTGCTTCACTTTCGCGGTATCGCTAGTGTCATGAAAATGATAAACGCGCCAGTTGCTAACAGCTGGGCGTACATATTCAGAATAACGATCGGTTGCCTCCTTAAGTTTTGATTCGGAGTGCCCCGTTCCCAATATTTTCGCCGCGCTTGTCGGGCGAAAAACCCCAGCAAACCAGCTTTGCTCTTGCTCAAAAATTAATCGGTTGTCAGCGGTAGGCACCAAGTTGAACTTGTAGCCGTTGTTCGCAAAGTAAAATTCCGCGTGTAGTCGTTCCGATGTATTGCGACCAAAGTGTAACAAAGCGTCTGGGCCTCCCTGCTTCTGTACGTATATTTGTAGCTGCTGCTCGTACATTTCGTTAAGCAAGCGGAATAAACTGATGAAATTACTTTTACCGGCCCCGTTGGCGCCGATCAGTACGTTCAAATTATTGAGAGGGAACTCACGCAATTCTCGAATCGACTTGTAGCCGGTAATGGTAAGTGAGCGAACGATGGACATAGTGCTTACTTTACTCTGAATCTTTCACATCAATAAAATACCGTGGTAAAACTGTTTGTGGTGATAACGCTGCACCTGAAAATTCAGGGCACGCACAGTTGGAGGCGGGGCCTGGAACGTAGCGCTAAAGTGCCAACCGCTGCCCGAAAGTAAATCCATTCATTGCATAACGCGTTCCAGCAAATAAATCGTCCACGCTACGCCAAACCCCGTCACATCACTCGCCACCGCGCCGAGTCCGCCAGTGTGATTGCTGGCGGAAAGATCCATGTGAATCCACGGCCGGTCGTCAAGGAATTTCCAACATCGTTTTTCAGCCAGGTGTGAATGAAGAGCTGGCTGCCACCGCCGTGTGGGGCACGCAGCAACTCGGATTTGCGCCGCCCGGTACCAACAAGTTTGATGGTGTGTTTGGCATCTGGTATGGCAAGGGCCCAGGGGT
>JANPNS010000008.1:0-10242 GCA_031427575.1 Gallionellaceae bacterium | reverse complement strand
CGCGGTGGCGGTGCTGATCATCGCCTGTCCTTGTGCATTAGGATTAGCCACGCCGATGTCCATCATGGTCGGCACCGGGCGCGGCGCGTTGGCGGGCGTGCTGATAAAAAATGCCGAGGCGCTGGAAACCATGGAAAAGGTCAACACGCTGGTGGTGGACAAGACCGGCACGCTGACCGAGGGCAAGCCAAAACTGACCTCGGTCATTCCACTTGCCGGATTCAACGAAGGTGAGGTACTGCGTCTGGGCGCCAGCCTGGAGCGCGCCAGCGAACATCCGCTGGCTGCAGCCATCGTCAACGGTGCGCAGGAAAAAAAATTATCGCTTGCAACAGTCAGCGAGTTCCGTTCGTTCACCGGCAAGGGCGTGGCGGGAACGGTCGAGGGTCGCGCGGTCGTGCTGGGCAACCTCAAGCTGTTCGAAGAGTTGGGTATCGTCCCCGGCGAACTGGCCGCGCGCGCCGATACGCTGCGCAGCGATGGCCAGACGGTGATGCTGCTGGCGATAGATGGCCGAGCGGCGGGACTGATCGGGGTGGCCGATCCAATCAAGGATTCCACACTGGATGCGATCCGCGCGCTGCATGAGGAAGGCGTGCAGGTCATCATGCTGACTGGAGACAACCGCATCACGGCGGAAGCGGTGGCGAAGAAATTGGGCATAGACCGCATCGAGGCGGAAGTGCTGCCCGAGCAGAAGGCTGCCATTGTCAAACAACTGCAAGCGCAGGGCCGATTCGTGGCGATGGCGGGCGATGGCATCAACGACGCCCCGGCGCTGGCCCAGGCGCAAGTCGGCATCGCGATGGGCACCGGCACCGACGTGGCGATGGAAAGCGCGGGCGTCACGCTGGTCAAGGGTGATCTTATCGGCATCGTACGCGCAGTGCGCCTTTCGCGAGCAACGATGAAAAATATCCGCCAGAATTTATTTTTCGCCTTCATCTACAACGTGCTCGGGATCCCCGTTGCGGCGGGATTGCTGTATCCGTTTTTCGGGTTACTACTCTCGCCCATGATCGCTGCTGCTGCGATGAGCTTTAGTTCGGTGTCGGTGATTAGTAATGCACTCAGGCTAAATCGGGTGAAACTGTGAACAGGGTGTTGCAAAACTACGCTACATCTCAAAATCATTTTTAAACCCGATCCAATGGCTCATTGAGTTTTTGCTTTAGATGGCAAGACCGTAACCTCGCTCAGGTAGCGGAATTGATCCACTGAAAACTAATTCGTTCATAATCTGCACCCTCCGCCAGCAGGCCAGTAAACTTGATATTGTTGTTCTTTTCTCCCATCTTCACTTCGTAAATATAATCCGCGCGGTAGCCCCCCGATTCCATAAGCATGGTGGCTTCTGTATAGGAATTGTTGGCGTCGGGTACCAAGATGGCGGGCAGGCTGGTGTACTTGAAAGATCCGGAAGTGCTTTCCCAGTTGGATGTCAATTCCACGCCCTTGCCCAGGGAACGCAGCCATACCGACAGTGGCTTCTTGGTGAGAATCAATCCCTACCAGCATCGTGCCCAAGGGGCCGGCCTGCAATCGCCGTATCACGCCGACCCACCACAGCGCGCTATTGGTAGCTTTTAGGCCGCACAGGACGCCGATCTTGACCCAGCCTCCGGCAGCTTTCGGTATCCTGCCGCCGATCCCGCCCACGCTTATATCCAGTACATCCCACGTTTCTGTGGCGTGGTCTATAACTTCCGCTGCATTAGTGAGATTGATTTTGGATTGTTCCTTCAGCATCGGCGCTTCTTCTGCAGAAACATCAGCCAACTGATCCTGTCCCGTATTTGCTACCAGCTTGCTGAGGATTTTAAAGCCGTGGATGACTTCAATCATGGTGCTGATATCTCTTCGTTCCTGCCGCCGGTGCGGGTGATCCTTGCCCCAGTACACCCGCAAATGCTTGATCACTGTTAATTTACCCTGCGGGGTAAATTCTTTATCCAGACGTTGCTCCGGATCAGTTTGGCTACGCTCGCTTTCATTAATGATTTCTTCCAGCTTGGGAATTGCCCTGACCGCGCCGAAAAAGCGCATGCTTGGCGTTAGCTGCATCCTGTCAGTTACATCCATCGGCGCGGCGGGCTGGGCCAGATCAAGACAATACGCACAATCCGCATGCGGAGCATCCTTGAAGTCGAACAAGCCGGATAAGCGGGCAGCGATGCGATAACTGACCTCGATCTGCTCTGGCGCCAAGGTTGCGGGAGAGGCTGCGTGCAGCAATACGGCGCGCAACAGCTCCCGCTGTGAACTGGTGTGTGGAGCACCCTTTGCATAAGCAAAAACCAGGGTGTCGGCATATTGATTAGCGACAGCAAAATTGAAATATTGATAGAGCTGTTGCCACAGTGGCTGCTCTATTTTTCTGTACCGCATCAGTTCCAATTTTATTTGTTCAGCAATGGCGCGCAGCAACCTGACGCAAATGATCGGCATTTTCTCTTTGAAGGAGGGAGACTTTTTTTCTTCCTGCTGAAATTTATCAACGCACATGACATACGCATCAACCAATGCCCGCATATAAATGAGTATGCCTTGCCACATGCGGATACTATTAAAATCCTGCAAATGCGCTTCTGCCAAATAGTTTTGTAGCAGTTGGGCATGGAAGGGCAGAGCGGTTTCATCCAGCAACATCATGATATCGGCGCGGAGCTCCGGTTGAAAGCCGGGTGTGCCCTTGACTGATACCAGCCATCCGGTGATTTCATCCAGAGCATTGAGGGGATTGTCCTGCGGCAGGCCGGACAAAAGTTTCCTTGTCTCCTCCACGTTGAACATGGGGTGATCTGGCTTCTCCGCTAATATTTTTAGCCAGGAAGACATCAGCAATTCAACCTTGGAAGAAGATGCGGAATAGCAATTTCATCCTAGAAAAAGCAGTTGGCCACAGAGATCACAGAGTACACAGAGAAAAACAATGGGTTGTCGTTAATGACCCGCTCACCCGTCGGGTAAACATTGAAAATGTGTGGAACCCGCATCCTCTCTGTGTCCTCTGTGATCTCTGTGGCTTGAACTGCGGTTTTTAGGTTCATTGAGCAAAGCTGTTTAGGGCTGGGGTAAATACCAGACCAAACCGGGATTCGGAAATGGTTACCTGACCCACTGCACTATCAATACCTTTCTCGTCTACCAGGTTCATTGGCACTACGATACTGCTACTGCAGCCAGTGGCAGCGCACTTAATACAAACGATTTAGTATTCATGCTTGCTCCTTTTGACAATATTGAAGAAATGTTAACGAAAATTAGATGATGAAAACGCCACACATTCCGTAACGGGCCGACGCAAAATCTGAACGCTATTTCTATTGCCTGGATTTTCATTGTTGTTGACGCCTTAACATTGCTACAGTTTATAACCCCGATGCACAGCCACTACTCCACCGGTTAAATTAAAATATTCAACTCGCTCCAGCCCAGCTTCCTCCATCATGCACTTTAGCTCATCCTGCCCCGGGTGCATGCGGATGGATTCGGCCAGGTAGCGATAACTGTCCGCGTCGTTGGCGATGAGCTGTCCGATTTTGGGCAGCAGCTTGAATGAATAGACGTTGTATATTTTTTCCAATGGCTTGGCGACTTTGGAAAATTCCAGCACGATCAGTCGGCCACCCGGCTTGAGTACGCGCTGCATCTCGCGCAGCGCAACGTCCTTATGCGTGACGTTACGCAAGCCGAAGGCGATGCTGACGCAGTCAAAATAGTTATCGGGAAAGGGCAGGTGCTCGGCATCGCATTGGGTGATGGGTGTGGCGATACCCTCATCCAGCAGACGGTCGCGACCCGTGCGTAGCATGGCATTGTTGATGTCGGTGAGGATGACTTGCCCGCTGCTGCCGACTTTTTTCAAAAACAATCGCGACAAATCGGCCGAGCCGAGCCGCCTGCCACATCCAGCACGCGCTGCCCTTCGCGCACGCCGCTGACACTGACCGCAAAGCGTTTCCACAGGCGGTGCAGCCCGGCCGACATCAGGTCGTTCATCAAGTCATATTTGCCGGCGACGGAGGTGAACACGCCCGCGATGCGTTTGGCTTTGTCTTCTTCCGGGATGGTCTCGAAACCGAAATGGGTGGTCTTGGTCATATTAACTCCTTATTCGTAGGCTGGCGGTGAGTATCACGAACCCCAGCATGTTCGAAGCCAAATGCTGGGGTTCGTGCCTCACCGCCAGCCTACGGCTCACGGCTTGCGCCCGCTTCTTCCAGTTTACGCAAATAGTCGTGCCACAACGCTTCCTGATATTTGCCCAGCTCATGCAAATATTCCCAGGAGTAGAGGCCGCTGTCATGGCCATCGTCGAAAGTCAGTTTGAGGGCGTAGCTGCCTACCGCTTGTACATCAAGCAAGATGACATTTTGTTTACCGGTTTGCAATACCTCTTGCCCCGGCCCGTGTCCGCGCACTTCAGCCGAGGGCGAATGTACGCGCAGAAATTCGAAAGGCCATGAGTAGCGCATGCCGTCGTCGAAAGCAATTTCCAGCCGCTTCGATTGCTGGTGCAGGATGATATCGGTGGGTGTGGTCACGGTTGTTGATGCGCGCGAATTTTATTTAACAGCGCCGATGTCGAGCGTTGATGCAGGAACGGAATACTGTGTACTGTTCCACCCCAACTTTGTACCTCTTTGCCGCCAACGATGTTCGCTGGATCCCAGTCGCCGCCTTTCACCAACACGTCGGGGTGGCAGGCGAGAATCAATGCCAACGGTGTATCTTCATCGAATGCCACCACCAGATCCACCGCTTGCAGCGCAGCCAGCACCGCCATGCGATCCTGCTGCGTGTTGAGTGGCCGGTCATCGCCTTTGCCCAGGCGCTTGACCGAGGCGTCGCTGTTTACCCCCACCACCAATGCCGCGCCTAATGCGCGCGCCTGCGCCAGATAGGTAACATGGCCGCGGTGCAGCACATCGAAGCAGCCGTTGGTAAATACCAGCGGGTGTGGCAGTGCGGCGGCTCGAGCAGCAAACTCGGCGCGGGTACAAAACTTTTGCTCGAAATCAACGGTTGATTTGATGTTAGCCGGGGCAGCCATATCGCGCTTAATCGAGGAATTCAAACAGGGTGACTACGCGCTGCACGCCTTTTGAGTTGCGGGCGATTTCAATGGCGGCTTCCGCTTCCTTGCGATAGAGCAGACCCATCAGAAAAACGGTACCATTTTCTGTGACTACTTTTACATGGTCAGGTTGAAATATTTTGTTGCTGAGGAAGCGCAGCTTGACGTTGCTGGTGATAAGGCCGTCATTACTGCGCGCGGCGAGGCCGCTGGGGACAGACACAACCAGTTCGTTGCTGACCGAATTTACATTCGGCTCCGCAGTAACAATGCTTTCAATCCCCAATTTGTCGGCCTCAGCAGGCACCTCTCCGGTAATCAGCACTTGCCGGTTAAAGCTGGTGACATTCACATGCACGTTGTCTTTATATCGGGAAAATATCTGCTTGGCAGAACGGGTTTCAATTCTTGTGTCTTCGAGATAGCTGCCGGTAGTGCGGCGATCCGCTCCCATCAACACACCTGCGCCTAGCCCTACCGCAACAATCGGGACGCAACCTTGTATTGCGACGACCGCAGCGGCAGTTGCCAGCCAGTTAAAATGGCGCACTATTCCCCTCCCAGCAGTGTATGGTCAATGGAGTCACACAGGCAGTGCAATATGAGCAAATGAACCTCCTGTATGCGCGCGGTACTTTGTGCGTCAACGCAAATATGAATGTCATCCGCGCCCAGTATTTCCCCCATCGCTCCGCCGACCCGTCCGGTAAGGGCGACCACGCGCATGTCGCGGTCATGTGCTGCATGGATGGCTTCGACTACGTTAAGCGAGTTGCCGCTGGTGGAGATGGCCAGCAGCACATCGCCCGCCATGCCCAGCCCGCGCACCTGACGCGAAAAAATATGGCTGAAATCGTAATCATTGGCAATGGAAGTGAGCACCGAACTGTCAGTGGTCAAGGCAATGGCAGCCAGCGCCGGGCGCTCAATTTCAAAGCGGTTGATCAACTCGGCGGCGAAGTGCTGCGCATCGGCAGCAGAGCCGCCGTTGCCGCAACTCAAAATTTTTCCGTCGTTTATCAGGCAGGCAACCATGGCCTGGGCGGCGTCGGCTATCGGTTGTGCCAGCGCGTCTTTGGTTTGCAGCTTGGTTTGAGCACTGTCATCGAAATGCCGGCGGATTCTGTTGGTTAAGTTCATGGCGTTAAGGGTGGGTTATGGGTGAGAATATTTCATAGTGCAGCGGCTTGTCTCACTTGCCGCCAATTAAATTTGGCATAACAATCCAAAAGATTTGCAAGCGCGTGCGGATTGAAATGATACCTGAAATCAGCTGGTAAAAGCATTCCTGACCCACTCCAGTCTGGGGTTTTCCAGCGAGTCAAGTAACACGGCATCGAAGCGGCAAGGCGGGATGTGAGCCAGAGTGGCCAAATAATGCTGGGCAGCGCGGATCAGTCGGCGCTGTTTGGCCGCATCAATGCTGGCTGCGGCGCCACCGAAAGCGCTGTGTTGGCGCAAGCGCACCTCGGCAAACACCAGCGTGTCAGCGTCCTGCAGGATCAGGTCGATTTCGCCATAGCGGCAGCGATAGTTTTGTTGCAGTAATTTAAGACCGCGACCTTGCAGGAGTTGTGCTGCCAGCTGTTCAGCCTGCGCGCCGCGTGTACTCATCGCGGCGGGGAAGCAGATCGCGGCAATGAAGATTTTGGCAAGTAATTTTCTACCTGGCTGCGCCCCTGTTTGATCTGTGCCGGGATGGCATCGCGCTGAAACAGTTTGTTTCTCAGGTGGATGCGCCCGGTCACTCCGTCCAGGGGCAGGGCAGTACGGTAACTGTTGCTGAGCATGATATTCAGCAGGCGGAAGGCGTCAATGCCAAGCGCATAGAGACGTTCCATATCCGGCTCCAACGGCGGATTTGCGCGCGGGTAAATCATCACGGCCGGGTGATCGGGTTGCAACAGCCACGGCATGCCGACAAAGTGGAGGTCATTCAGGTCATAATTGGTCAGGGTGTCGGCGTTGCCATTAAACAATTGCGAAGTGGCATAAACCGGTAGCGCCGCATTAAGGTAGGGCCGTATCACCCGGGCTTTTTCAACATCCGCAGCGAGGAACACCATGTTGCCAGGCGCAATGGTGGGTGGCGGGATAAAGTCCGGGTTGGCACCGTCTGGCAAAGGAACGGGCAGCACACTAGCGGCTGCATCTGCATCGCCCGGCGCAGTGGGAAGCAAGGCCAGTACGGCCGGATCGTCTTTATATAAAATTTCCTCGGTTATGCTGCCGCCCAATGATTTCCATTCTTCGGCAAAGGCCAGCGACAAGCGCTTGGACAGCGGTGTGGCGGTGCTCACGATAGTCGCATAGCGCAACTTTGCCGCTGCCGCAAGCTGGGCAACCTGCCGTGCTTCAGCCTCCACCGACAGGCCGAAGAAGTACAGCTGATCCGCCATTTTGTTTTCAATGACGTTTAGCGCCAACGTCGGCACAGCTATGCCGGAAAAATCTGCCAGCGCAGCCACGCCATCGCGCGTCAGCGGGCCAGCCACTGCCACCGCGCCGTTGGCAATGGCCAGCCGGTAAAGTGCGACGATGTCTTTGCTCTCATCAAAGCTACCATATACTTTTATCGGCAGGAGTTGACGCTGACTGCCGACTGCCGCGAGGAAGCCCTGGCGCACAGCATCAGCAGCGCGTTCAAAGGCCGCCGACTTGAGTGGAAGCAATAGCGCAATATGCGCGCCAATATTTTCGCTTGGAAATGGCGCGGGTGGTTCACCCAGGGTTAACGGCTGGACTTCAACCTGAGGCAATGGTTGAGCCTGGAGCAGAGGCTCAGGCTGGGCTGACTGATCAACCTGGGCAGGCGCCTGAACCTGGGGCTCAACCGCAGGCTGGCTTGGGGGAGTGGCACAGCCGCCAACGCTCACGTATAGTGCGGCGGCTGACAGCAACCAGAGATAAGAGGAAAAACGGTGCATAGCGGTCAAAAGCAGAAATTGGAATGCGCATTATATGTAGTTGCCACGCCGATTGGGAATTTACGTGATATGAGTTTGCGCGCGCTGGACGTGCTGGCATCAGCCGACGCCATTGCTGCCGAAGATACGCGCAATACCGGGCATCTGCTGACCCATTATGAAATCGCAGCAAACCGGCTGATCGCGTTGCACCAGCACAACGAACGTGCGGCAGCAGAAAAGGTGATCGCACTGCTGGCCCAGGGGCAATCAGTAGCACTGGTATCCGATGCCGGCACCCCGGCTATCAGTGATCCCGGCGCACTTTTGGTGGCAGAGGTGCGCGCTGCCGGATTCCGCGTAATCCCCATTCCCGGCGCCAATGCGGCATTGGCTGCGCTGTCTGCGTCGGGTCTTCCTGCCCCGCACTTTTTGTTTTATGGCTTTCTGCCCAACAAACCGGCTGCGCGTTGTCGCGCCTTGCAAGAACTCAGTGCTCTGCCCTATACCCTGGTATTTTATGAGGCTCCGCATCGCATCCTGGAATGTGTTGCCGACCTGCATAAGGTCTTAGGCGATGACCGGCAAATTATTTTTGCGCGCGAAGTTACCAAATTGTTTGAGAGCATTCATCAATGCACGTTGGCTGAAGCATTGGCTTGGCTGAACAGCGACGCCAACAACCAGCGCGGCGAATTCGTGTTGCTGGTTTCTGGTGCGCTGGAGAAACAGGAAGGGCTGGATGCAGAAGCCGAGCGCGCCCTGACGTTATTGCTTAAAGAGCTACCACTGAAACAAGCAGTGCAGCTCGCCGTACAAATTACCGGTGCGGGGCGTAATGAGCTGTATAACCGTGCGCTGCACATTAAAGGTAGTGGGAATACTTTAGGGCGCCTCTAAAAATTCAAAATCCTAAGCGAGACAAGGCGTGAGCAAAAAATTGCGACGCCGCATATGTATGATATGCAAGGAGTAATTTTTTGTGAGCAATGCAGAATCGCGACGGAGTTTGGATTTTTAGAGGTGCCCTTTAGAATAGCGACCTATGAGAACAACAACCAACGAACTCAAACTAATCCGCCCTGACGATTGGCACTTGCACCTGCGCGATGGCGCACTGATGCAATCTGTTTTGCCCGATACCGCACGCCAATTTGCCCGCGCCATCGTCATGCCCAACCTGAAGCCGCCGGTAACCACTGCCGAACAGGCACTGGCCTACCGCGCGCGCATCATGGCCGCCCTGCCTGCGGGCATGACGTTCGAACCGCTGATGACACTGTTCCTGACCGACAACACTACCGCGCAAGAAATCCGCAAAGCCAAACAAAGCGGAATGATCCATGCGGTTAAATACTACCCGGCAGGTGCGACCACCAATTCTGATTCCGGTGTTACCGACATGCGCAAGACCTATGCCGCGCTGGAAGAAATGCAGCGTTGTGACTTGCCGTTGCTGGTGCATGGCGAAGTCACCGACCCGGCAGTAGATGTGTTCGACCGCGAGAGCGTATTCATAGACCGGGTGTTGCAACCCCTGCTGCGCGATCTGCCGCAACTGCGCGTCGTGTTCGAGCACATCACCACGACCGATGCCGCACAATTTGTAACTGAGGCAGCGGACAATATCGCTGCCACCATTACCGTTCACCATTTGCTGTATAACCGCAACGCCATGTTCAGCGGCGGCATACGCCCGCATTATTACTGCCTGCCGGTACTCAAGCGTGAAACACATCGTAAAGCGTTAATTGCTGCGGCCACCAGCGGCAACAAAAAATTCTTCCTCGGCACCGACAGCGCGCCGCATGCCCAACACAGCAAAGAAACCGCCTGCGGCTGCGCCGGAATCTATACTGCCCATGCCGCCATTGAGCTATATGCCGAAGTGTTTGAACAAGCCAATGCACTGGACAAGCTGGAAGGATTTGCCAGCTTCCATGGGGCGGATTTTTACAAACTACCGCGCAATGCAGCGACTATTACCTTGCGCAAAAAACAGTGGCAAGTGCCCGCATCGTTCGGGTTTGGCGAGCATCGCTTAGTGCCGCTCAGGGCGGGGGAAATGGTGGGGTGGTTGCTGGAAAGGTAGGGATGGTGCTCCCCTCCTTAGTTTAAGGGCACCTCTAAAAATCCAAACTCCGTCGCGATACTGCGTTGCTCACAAAAAATTACTCCTTACATATCATACATAGGCGGCGTCGCAATTTTTTGCTCGCGCCTTGTCTCGCTTAGGATTTTGAATTTTTAGAGGCG
>JANPNS010000007.1:0-4704 GCA_031427575.1 Gallionellaceae bacterium | reverse complement strand
GTCAAGACGGTGTACGCCCGCTATACCGATGCAGCAGGCAATGTCTCGGCCAGTGTTTCAGACACCATCACGCTGGATGCCATTGCCCCCACCGCCCCGGCGGGATTGACGGCCATGGCAGTAAGTACGAGCCAGATCAATCTGACCTGGACCGCCGCGACTGACAATGTCGGGGTGACTGGGTACACGATCGAGCGCTGCACGGGAGCCAAATGCACGGCCTTTGCCCAAGTTGGGACTGCCACCACAACCAGCTTCAGCAACACTGGATTGACCGCGAAGACCACCTACAGGTATCGCATCAGGGCGTTTGACGCTGCGGGAAATAACAGCGCCTACTCCAGTATTGTGAAGGCCACGACGTTGAGGTGACGCAGTGACCTTGAGCAATAATCCAAAAGGCCAACTGCGGGGTTGGCCATATTGGGCACTTTAACTGTCGGGACGATTGCGGATGTGAGCAACCCCGTGACTGAAGGCAACGAGGGGAACAATACGAGAGTTACAGTGGGGACGGTAGTGGTGCCGTAGGGGAATGGAGTGTAAGCAGCGCTCCTTTTGTTGAGTTGTGCCCTTGCTTGAGCCTCGCAGTATCGCGGCGGAGTTTGGATTGATATATAGTTACCGCTTTAATCCGACCTGATGCAAGATGGTGGTGGAAATTTCTTCCACCGACATGGAGGTGACATCCACATAGGGAATGCTGGCCTGACGCATCAGGCCTTCCGCCTGGCTCACTTCGAATTGGCAATTATCCAGCGCAGCATAGCGACTATTGGGTGAACGTTCGGTGCGGATTTGTTGCAGGCGCTGCGGCAGGATGGTCAGGCCGTGTAGTTTGCCATGCAAGGGTTTTAATGCGGGAGGCAATGTTGCCGCAGCGAAATCTTCCGGCACCAGCGGGTAGTTGGCCGCATAAATTCCAAATTGCAAAGCAAGGTAGAGCGAGGTGGGCGTTTTGCCGCAGCGCGATACGCCGATCAGGATAATGTCGGCGCGGTGCAGATCGCGCGTGATGCCGCCATCGTCGTGGTTCAGGGCATAATTTACCGCATCCATGCGCGCCGAGTAGCCCGCACCCAAGCCATGCGAGCGGCCAATCGCGTGCGAGGAGATTGTGTCGAGTTCTCTTTCCAGCGGGGAGATGAACTTTTCAAACAGGTCGAGAATGAGCGCGTTGCTTTGCCCAATGATGTTGCGCACTTCAGGCAGCAGTAGGGTGCTGAACAGCAACGGGCGCTGGCCGTCGGTTTGCGCTGCGGCATTGATGCGGGCCAGCGCATTGCGCGCCTTGTCCTCTGTATCAATATAGGGCAGGGTGACCCGCTGAAATTCGATGTGATCGAATTGGCTTAGCAAACTGCGCCCAAGGATTTCGGCGGTCAATCCGGTACGGTCGGAAACAAAAAAAGCGGTGCGTGTTGCGCCCATGCATTTATCCCAAATAGTCCATTAGCACAAAACTGCGTCATTCCCGCGGTGACAATTTTGCACTCGGCTTGCCGAGTAGCAAATTGCCTACTTTTAATGCAGGCGGGAATCCAGATGATTAAACCGTGCTTATCCGGTTGTTACCCTTTTTCGGCGGAACAGCTAGGATGAGTCCAGTTACCGGAATAAAGCTCGGCGTAAGTGGGGGCGGTGGTGTCACCGGCAATACTCAACAGCGAGCGAAAAGCGTTGAACGGATAGAAGCGGCGATTGAAGCGAAACGTGAATTCATTGAGATAGGCTTGTAAATGTTGATGACTGACCCCGTGATGAGTCCCTCGCAGCCACGTTTTAAGGTTCGAGAACACTAAATGAATGATCGGCAGGTATTCTACGGCAACCTGCGGGTCGCTGCGGTAGGCTTCGGCAAGATGCTGGAATCCGCGCTTCTTAAGTTCGCTATAACCACTCCAGTCATCCGTAATAAATAGACGTGCCCGGTTGAACCGCCCCCGTTCACTGCGCCGCACCACGATGCGGCACTGCGATCCAGTGTCACGGCAAGCCGGACGCGTCCGGCGTAGCGTCCATTCCTGCGCTTATTCAACGGGGAGCCGGGTTTGCGCTGCTTGACCTCGACCGCTGCGGCCGCGAGCACCTTGTCGTGGACACCACGGCCTTTGCCGCGTGTTCTGCCGCCCATCCATGTTTCATCGGCTTCAACGTGCTCCCCTTCAATGCCAATCCGATCCTGATCCGGTCTCACCATGCCGACACGGAGCTTATGCAGAAGCTGGAACGTCGTTTCATAGCGGGGAAGCCCCAGTTGGCGCTGGAACTGCACCGCAGACATGCCCGTCGTTTGGCTGGCAAAGCGCAAAGGATTCACCACGGCTGCGCAATAAGGACAGATAAAACCGTCTGGCCAGCACAACTTCAGCAGGTAGGCAACGCATGATTCATTATCAGGAAAGAGCCGCTGAAACTCGGGCAGAGATCGCGGGAAAGGGAGTTCGTCGTGTTGGAGAATGTCCATTTGCATGGACTGAAATCATACCCCTAGTTGAAAAGGGTAACAACCGGATAAGCACATGGTTGAGTTGGCTGGGCGCTTGGGGTACAATGCGCGCCCCGCTCGTTCTGCATCTATTTGCATAGCAGGAAATTCGCACACTTGTTCATGTTAGGGTGCCCGCAAGGGTCGAGCTGACAAGTGGAGGACTTAACCCTTACACATTGGAGTAATTATGACTGTAACCATGCGTCAAATGCTGGAGGCGGGCGTTCATTTCGGACACCAGACCCGTTTTTGGAATCCCAAGATGGCTCCTTTTATTTTCGGTCATCGCAACAAAATTCATATTATCAACCTGGAAAAAACCGTCGTCATGTATAACGACGCGCTCAAGTTTGTGCGCAAGCTGGCGGCCGAAAAGGGCACCGTGCTGTTCGTGGCAACCAAGCGCCAGGCTCGTGAAATAATCAAGGAAGAAGCGCTGCGTTGCGGCTGTCCTTTTGTGGATAATCGCTGGCTGGGCGGCATGCTGACCAACTTCAAGACGGTGCAGCTTTCCATCAAGCGGCTGCACGACTTGGAAGCCATGCTGCAGGATAGCGCCGCCATGGAAAAGGTTTCCAAAAAGGAAGGCCTGATGATGCAACGCGAGATGGAGAAACTGGATCGCAGCTTGGGCGGCATAAAGAATTTACAGGGTTTACCCTCCGCCATTTTCGTGATTGACGTCGGTTACCAAAAAGGCGCCATAGTGGAAGCGCAGAAGCTGGGTATTCCGGTGATAGGCGTGGTTGATACCAACACCACTCCGCTGGGTGTGGATTATGTTATTCCCGGTAATGATGATTCCAGTCAGGCAATACGTTTGTATGCGCGCGGCATGGCCGATGCAGTGCTTGAAGGACGTGAGCAGGCGCTGCACGAAGTGGTAGCACAGGTCGAGGAGCAGGCGGCTTAATTTAGGCTAGTAGCTGGTGGCGGGTAGCTTGTAGCTGATAAGTCGCGCAACGCGCGGTTTTTGTTTGGCTACCTGCTATAAGCTACAGGCTACCCGCTACAAAGGGCGCGAGCCCTTTTTTTGTAATTTCAAATTGCGATTAAGGCATGAAGGAGTAGGGGAATGGCGGAAATTACCGCAAGTATGGTGAAGGAGCTGCGCGAGGCCACCGGCCTCGCCATGATGGATTGCAAGAGAGCACTGGCGGAAACGAATGGTGATTTCAAGGCGGCGGAAGAGTTGTTGCGCATCAAGAGTGGTGCCAAGGCCAGTAAAGCGGCATCGCGCGTGGCAGCCGAGGGAGTGGTGAGTACTTTTGTCAGCGCAGATGGCAAGACCGGTGCGATGGTGGAAGTGAACTGCGAAACCGATTTTATGGCCAGGAATGATGGTTTCATCGCATTTGCCAAGGATGTGGCGCAAGCCGTGGCCCAGAGTAATCCTGCCGACGTTGCGGCATTGACTGCTGTCAAGCTGACTAGCGGCGGCAGCGTGGAAGATATGCGCAAGGCATTGGTTATGAAATTGGGTGAGAACGTCAGCGTGCGCCGGTTTGTGCGTTACCACACGGCGGGCAAGCTGGCTGTTTATCTGCATGGCAGCAAGATCGGCGTACTGATTGACTATAGCGGCGGCAATGAAACACTGGGCAAAGATTTGGCCATGCATATTGCCGCAAGCAAGCCCATTTGCGTATCGAAAGATCAGGTGTCGCGCGAATTGTTGGACCAGGAACGCAAGATTTACAGCGCGCAGGCCGCAGAAAGCGGCAAACCGGCTAACATTATTGAGAAAATGGTGGAAGGCCGCATTGCCAAGTACCTGGCTGAAGTCACTTTACTCGGCCAACCTTTCGTCAAGGATCCCGACACTATGGTAGAAAAGTTACTGTCTGCCCAAGGCGCGAAGGTCAAGGCATTCCAGATGTTCGTGGTGGGCGAGGGAATAGAAAAAGCCGTGGTGGATTACGCTGCTGAAGTGGCTGCTGCGGCAAGGGTGTAGCAATGGCAGCCGCTAAACCCTATAAGCGCATTCTGCTTAAGCTCTCGGGCGAAGCCTTGATGGGCGATGACAGCTACGGCATCAACCGCGCCGTGATCGAACGCATTGTTGGCGAGATCGGCGAGGTGGTGGCGCTGGGTGTGCAGGTGGCGATCGTTATTGGTGGCGGCAATATTTTCCGTGGCGTGGCGCCCGCCGCCGCCGGCATGGATCGCGCCACCGCCGACTACATGGGCATGCTGGCTACGGTGATGAATGC
>JANPNS010000006.1:0-3840 GCA_031427575.1 Gallionellaceae bacterium | reverse complement strand
ACCCTGCTGTCCGTGGAGGGGCTCAAGGCCGCAAGGCCGCGATGAGTGAGGTCATTTACACGGAATCGTGTCATGCAGGGTTACTTTGTATGGCATTAAATTTAGGTAACTCGTTCGGTAGCAGCCTGTCGGTTGGCGTCTGCCGGATAAAATTAAATAATCAGACTAAGTATGTAGAACTGCCTGTAGAGTGCTTGCGGACGGGGGTTCAATTCCCCCCGCCTCCACCATCAAATAAAAACGACACCACAGGGGTGTCGTTTTTATTTGTTGGGTTGTGGTTGCACGGAAATTGAATCCGTGTCCGGTACGGACGCGGGGCGGAGGGCGTCAAGCAAACAGCACCTGCGTGCTGTTTGTAGCCCGGAGCGGCATTCGCATGCAGGCGAATGCGCGGCCTGCAAGGCCAATTCCCATAGTAGCTCACCCTTGTGGTGGGCTTTGCCAGCCCGCAAGCTTTGTGCTAAAATCTGACCCGTCTGGCCAGAATTAATGGGGGGTATCATGCACAGCAAATGGCAACTGCAAGAAGCAAAGGGCAACTTTAGCCAACTCATCAAACGGGCGGCGAACGGCGATGCCCAAACAGTCACCGTGCATGGCAAACCAACAGCAGTGGTGGTTTCGGCGGAAGAATACGCCCGGCTCACCCGCCACCGAACTAAGCTCTCCGCCGCCCTGCTGCGTCCCGACCTCGCAGCGGAAGACCTGGATATTTCCCGCAGCCGCGACACCGGACGCGACATTGAGCTATGAGCTGGCTGCTGGACACCTGCGCGCTTTTCGAATACGCCAAAAAATCCCCCGCGCCGGAAGTAATCGCCTGGCTGGATGAGCAGGACGAAACCAGCCTGTTCATCAGCGTCATCACGTTGGGAGAAATTGAAAAAGGCATTCTCAAGCTGCGCCAAGCCGATCCGCGCCGCAGCCAGAAACTCACCGCATGGATGGGCAAGGTAGAACAACGCTTCGCGGGGCGTATTCTGCCGCTTGACGCTGCCGCGCTCCATGTCTGGGCGCAAGTCTCCGCACACACCAAACTGGCCGGGCAGATATTGCCGGTGATGGACGGCCTGCTCATGGCCACCGCCCAATGTCACGGCCTTACCGTAGTCACCCGCAACGTGCAGGATTTCGCGATGTACCCGCAAGTGTTTAATCCTTGGGCGCTGTAACAGTTCAGGTAGTATGGCTCCCGGCGAAATATGGAAAGCGTTAGGAATATCCCGGCAAGGCACGATGAATTTGTTGCATCCGCTGCTGGATGCAGGGTTGGTCGAGAAAGTTGTCGGAAACAAGACGGGACATTACGTTTTGGAAACCCGTGGACGACAACGCGCACGCTGGCGCGTTGGCTGTCCAGGATAGTCAATTCCCACTGCTATCACTACGACGCCTTGGCGGTGTCGTTTATTTATTGCGTTGTTATTGCCTTGCGCTGGGTAACTGCACGCACAAGCTTCCTCGCCGCTACCTGAACAACTTCAAATAGGCGTCGAACAGGTACATCTTGCTGCGCTTGCCCCCGGTGATTTCTTTCAGTATCCCGAACTGCTCCAGATCGGCGATTAATTTGTATGCCGATGCTGGCGATATACCCGCCGCTTCGCCCACCTTGGCTGCATCAATCATTGGACGCTGATACAAGTAAACCATCACCTTCTGCGCATTCGCCGTCCGGCTACCCAGCGTTTGCAGCTGCGTCTCTACCTGCTTCTGCAACTTGAGGATATTGTCGAAAGTGGAAGTGCTGCTCTTCGCCGTTTCGATCACGCCCACCAGAAAAAACTTGAACCATTGCAGCAGATCGTTTTTTTCGCGCACCCGCATCAAATTGTCGTAATAAAGCTGGCGGTTGCGCTCGAAGAAGTCCGACAGGTAAAGTACCGGCTGCTTCAATATCCCCCGGCTTACCAGATACAAGGTAATCAGCAAACGTCCCACGCGACCATTGCCATCCAGAAAAGGGTGGATGGTCTCGAACTGATAATGCACCAACGCAGCTTTTAATAATTCAGGGAAATATTGCTGATTGTTATGCACAAACTTCTCGATGTCGCTGACCAGCTCTTCGACAGAGGTATGTACCGGAGGCACAAAAATAGCATCGTTGATTGACGCCCCGCCGATCCAGTTTTGACTGTGCCGAAACTCGCCCGGCTGCTTGTGTTTGCCGCGCACACCCTGCATTAACGTCTTGTGGGTCTCGCGTATCAGCCGTGCGGAAAAGGGCAGCGTCTGCAACTTAAGCACAGCCTTATTCATCGCCGCCACATAGTTCTGCACTTCTTCCCAGTCGTCGCGTTTATCCAACGCCACATCTTCCTTCTCCAGCAACGCCTCCTCCATGTTCGTCTGCGTCCCCTCGATCTTGCTCGACTGTGTCGCCTCCTTCAGCACGTGCATGCGGATAAAGAGATCCATGTTCGGGATGTACTCGGAATACATATCCAACCTGCCCAGTTCCCGATCCGCCTGACTCAGCAACTGGATCAGGCCCATGTCATCCACCGACCACACGCGGTTAATAGGATTGGGCTGAAAGCTTTTGTAGTGCGCCTGCTGAACAAGGCGGCCAGACTGGAAGTTTTTCATCGAAGAGCCCTCTGAAATTAAAATAGCACCGAACACTGTTTTAGATTTTACGCAAAAACTAAAATAGCGCAAGACTCTAATTCAGAAAAAACGTAAATGGAAGGCCGAAATAATTGTAAAGAGGTGTCCAAATAAACGTAAAGCATGGGTGCGTTCGACCTCTACACCAGCAGCACCTGCCCGGTTAGCAGGTTATGCATCATGCCTTGCTTGAGTGATCTGGTTTTGGCGAGTCGGGTTTCGAGTGCGGCGATCTCGGTGTCCGTGAAGGGACTCAAGATACAGCACGAACGCCGCCCGATTACGCCAGACATGGCAATCCGTTTAGGCAAGTTGTTGGGTAATGGCGCTGGTTTGTGGCTGAGGATGCAACAGGCATTGGACGTGTGGACACTGGAGCAGCAAGGCAATTACACCCATATCCAGCAACTCAAGGCCGCGTAGTAAAAATATTATAAGCCAACTGACTTGTTCAATTCCAAGAAGAAACAATACTCAGGAAAATGGTGTTTATTGAATTTTAGTCATACTTCATGTGCTCCCCCCATTTGTAGAGCCACGATTGATACTCGGCTAAGCCATTAATATCTGGAAATAAGAATGCTTTGTGAACTCCGCACGCGTTCAAATTTAATTTCAGTGTCAACGGACCTTTTCCAATAGTGATTCGAACTACCTTGTTCGGCATGAAAGGCTTGCCAGGATTTTTATGGACAGTAAAGAGACCCGTTTGCGCCGGTATGCGAGGGCTGATGTGAGGTGGGTAATAAAGCATAACGTTGTCGAGTTCATCGAGCTTGTCATGCTTGTCCGCAGGTGCTACAGGAATATCACGAACGCAGTAGATCATCGGTTGTGCGTCACTTTTCCTAGCGTCTTCAACTACAAAGTATGCGGCGACCAATAAACTTTCACTCCAATCCAGTAGCCTAGTAAACATGCCGTGATGTTGGGCAAGTGCAAGCCACTCTAGGCGGGTTGCCGGGATGTGTTCTACATATGGGCCAGCAGACCTTATAAAATGTTTAATCCGTGCTTATCGGGTTAGCTCCCAAAATAGCTGAGCGTACCTAATGCCATATGGGTTCGCCCGCGACCGAGCACGCCATGATGAAACGGTCGGTGAGGGTGCCGCGCATCACCGCCGCCAATGTCCCCAGCGCGATCCCGATCGGCACCCCCATCAGCATCGCCCCGACCATGAGTTCGAAGGTGGGGCCGACGGTGTTGATCAGTTCCTCGCTG
>JANPNS010000005.1:0-2561 GCA_031427575.1 Gallionellaceae bacterium | reverse complement strand
TGTAATCATGCAAATGCATGATTACAAGACCTGATAAACATCTAGCCCGGGTTGCCGATCTCCGTTCACAGCGCCTATCGTTTGCGAACGCATCGCCATAGTCGGCGCCTCTGGTTCCGGCAAAAGCACTCTGCTCCATCTGCTCGGCGGATTGGATAACGCCAGCGGCGGCAGCGTCACGATACTAGGCCAGGACGTACAGGCCATGAATGAAACGCAGCGCGGTGCCTTGCGCAACCGGGCGCTGGGTTTCGTATACCAATTTCATCACCTGTTGCCGGAATTCACTGCGCTGGAAAACGTCGCCATGCCGCTGTTGATCCGTGGCATGAGACGGGCAGAAGCAGAGCCAATTGCCGCGAATATACTTGGGCTGGTTGGGCTGGCTCAACGCGTGGCGCATCTGCCCGCCGAACTATCCGGTGGCGAACGTCAGCGCGTTGCCGTAGCGCGTGCGCTGGTCACCGAGCCGGCCTGTGTATTGGCGGACGAACCGACCGGCAATCTGGATCGCGCCAGTGCCCAAGCGCTGTTTGAATTGATGCAGGAGCTCAACGCAAGACTTAATACCAGTTTCATCGTGGTCACCCACGACCTGGAACTGGCGGGCAAGATGCAGCGTAAGATGCGGCTGGTGGATGGGGTGCTTGTGTAGGGGCGGTGTCAATTCTGCATCGAGCTTGCTCGATAGCAGATTGCCTGACTTTGTTGCGATTGATCGCGCCCAGATTGTTAGCGGGCGCAATAAATTGCGCCCCTACGCACGCTGGCGCACCGCCTCAAACAAACAGACGGCGGCGGCGGCCGCAACATTCAAGGATTCAACCTTTCCCGGCATGGGAATGATGATGCGCTGTCTGCTCACTGCCAGTAAATCCGCAGACAACCCCGCCCCCTCGTTACCTATGGCAAAAGCCAGTTTGCCGCACAGATCGCAATCATACAAACTGGTTTTTGCAGTGAGCGATGCAGCGAATATCCTGCCATGAAATGCCGCAGCCACCGTGAGCAAATCCACATGCTCATGAATGCTGAGCGCAAAATGCCCTCCCATTGCGGCACGCAACACCTTGGGTGACCAGGCATCGGCGCAGGCTTTGGACAGAAACACCGCATCGCAACCGGCAGCAGCAGCGGAACGCAACATGGATCCCAGATTGCCAGTATCCTGAATGTCTTCCAGCAGCAAACAGAAGCTGCTATGCGCGGCTGACACCTTGGGTTGAGGCTGCGCTATCAGGGCAAGTATGCCGCTGGGAGTTTTGAGTTCCGAGAGTTCGGCGAACAGCCTGTCGTCCAATTGAGTCAGCGGCACGCCAACATTTTTTTTAAGCAGCGCTGCTATTTCGAGATCCTGCAAAGCCGCATTCGTTACCAGCAGGTGCAGCGGTTTATTGCCACTAGCGAGATATGACTGGAGCAAATGAACGCCATCCAGCAGAGTCTGTCCAGCATTTCGCCGTTGGCGTGACGAGCCGACGAGTTTTTTCAGCTCTTTGAAAAAGGGATTGTCGCGCGAGGTGATGTGCTTCATGGCGCGATCTCCGTAGGGGCGCGATTCATCGCGCCCTGGTCATCCGCATCCATGTCATTGGGCGCGATGAACCGCGCCCCTACGGCATCCGGGTTCTCCCTATCAAACGCCCACTGTGCCGGATTATTGGCAATATATTCCAGGATTTCTTGCAACGAAGATTCGTCACGGATGACGTGCTCGTAATAATTGCGCTGCCAAACTTGCTTCCCCCGCACGCCGCGCAATTGATTAATGCCGTGCGTACACCGCGCTTTGAATGCCCGAACAATTTCACCCAACGTAGGGGCGCGATTCATCGCGCCCTGGTTCGTCGCATCTTCATTGTTGGGCGCGATGAATCGCGCTCCTACGTCACCCAATACGATAATGCCATGAATGTGATTTGGCATAACCACAAACGCATCCAATGTCACGCCCGTATAATTCTTTGGCAAGACATCCCAAACGTCTTGCACAATATGCCCGACATCGTTCAACCGCATACCATCGCCCACCACCGCGCCAAACAAACATTCCTTTTTTTGTGCACACAGCGTTATGAAATACGCCCCGGCCTGCGAATAATCGTAGCCACGCAAGCGCAGAGAACGGCGATGGTGGATGTGTTGGTTGAATACCGATGTGTTAGGCAGGGCATCAGGCGTAATAAATTTTGGTGGCAAATCGGGCGCGATGAATTGCGCCCCTACGGAGTCCCGCGCCGTAGGGGCGCAATTCATTGCGCCCTTTTTTTCGCACCCCTTCATTCTTCCCGCCGCTTGGTCAAACCAGAAACCACCGCCACCAGCAACAGACTGGCCACCCAGCCGAACAGAATTTCGGTCCACAAAATAAATCGGGTGAAATGTTTCAAATCCCAGTTCAGCCATTCCTGCCACCATGACTCCTTGGGCGTCGGGATCAAAGGCGACCAGTCCGATTCCTGTTGCAAATTCACCAGAGGCAAAATCACGTCCAGCGAATACGCCAGCGGGCTGAAGCCCATGTACTCCTCAGGCAATTTTTCGCACAAATACCAGTTGCC
>JANPNS010000004.1:0-1607 GCA_031427575.1 Gallionellaceae bacterium | reverse complement strand
GCGGCATCGAACCAGCCGCAGCGGCGCGCGCGTCCGGTGGTGGAGCCGAACTCGTGACCTTTGTCCGCCAGATGTTTGCCGAGCGGATCCATCTTTTCTTCGGCATCGTAGAGCTCGGTCGGGAACGGGCCGGAACCGACGCGCGTGGTGTAAGCCTTGGTGATGCCCAGCACATAATGCAGCATTTGCGGGCCGACGCCGCTGCCCGCACATGCCGCGCCGGATATGCAGTTGCTGGAGGTGACGAAAGGATAAGTACCGTGATCAATATCCAGCAGCGTGCCCTGCGCGCCTTCGAACAACATGTTTTGTCCGGCCTTGTTCGCCTCGTACAGCGCGCGCGGCACGTCCAGCACCAGCGGTTTGATGCGCTCGGCCAGCGCCAGTGCGCCGTCCAGCGTTTGCTGGAAATCTATGGTCTCGACATTGAAATAATTTTTCAGTACGAAGTTATGGTAATTGAGCACCTCGCCCAGCTTGGCCGCAAAACGCTTGCGGTGGAATAAGTCTTGCAGGCGTATGGCGCGCCGCGCCACTTTGTCTTCGTAAGCCGGGCCAATACCGCGCCCGGTGGTACCAATTTTGGCCGCACCCTTGGCCAGCTCGCGCGCCTTGTCGATGGCTTCGTGATACGGCAAAATTAACGGACAAGCTTCCGAGATGCGCAAACGGCCGTACACATCCACACCGGCAGCCGCCAGATGATCCATTTCCTTGAGCAGGGCTTGCGGCGACACCACTACACCGTTGCCGATATAACACTTGACGTGCTCGCGCAGAATACCGGAAGGAATGAGGTGCAGCACCGTCTTTTTGCCGGCTATGACCAGCGTATGGCCGGCGTTGTGACCGCCCTGAAAGCGCACCACGGCTTGCGCGTGGTCAGTCAGCCAGTCGACTATCTTGCCCTTGCCTTCATCGCCCCACTGCGTTCCGATTACGACTACATTTTTCGACATTGCTGATTCCTGATGCTCTATTGAGGTTTCTATATTTCTGTAGGGTGGGTGGAGCGCAGCGTAACCCATCGCCACGGCACAGTTGATGGGTTACGCTGCGCTTCACCCATCCTACGCGGGCTATTGAGGTTTCTATATTTCTGTTGGGTTACGCTGCGCTAACCCAACCTACATGATATTTTTTATTTTAAATCGGCCACAATCCAAGCACCATCACGCAACACCAGTTCGCGGTCGCAGTTGAGTTCGTTGCGCAGCGCGGGCTGGCCGAGCAAATCCACCACCACGATTTGACCTTGCACGCGCAATTGCGCGATTTTTTGCTGTAGCGCGGCATCGGCGCGATGCGGCGCGAGTATGCCCCCGGCCTGCTTTTGCTGCGGCAGCAAGCCGTGCAACTGGCGCAGGTCCATGCTGAAACCGGTGGCTGGTCGCGCGCGCCCGAAGCTCTTGCCCACGTCGTCGTAGCGCCCACCTTGCGCGATGGCATCATGGCTGCCCGCATGATAGGCCGCGAACACCATGCCGCTGTGATAATGGTAGCCGCGCAGTTCGGCCAGGTCGATGCCGATGCTGTGCGCCAGCGGTTTGAGATGTGTGGCAGCCTGTTCCAGTTCGTTCAGCGCTGCCGTCACTTCCGGATACGTC
>JANPNS010000003.1:0-5958 GCA_031427575.1 Gallionellaceae bacterium | reverse complement strand
CAAGGGAGCGGTCAACTGCGGTTTCTAGGATGATGTCTGCTTGTAAAAATCAAGGCCGGCCTACCCATGGAGAAAACCCATCCCACTTGTTTAGCCAGATACCTAATTCCATTTCCAGATAGAAACGCCCATAATTTTTTCACCACGAACGGGTTGGATTGTTATCGTTTCTATCTGGAAATGGAATTATGATTACTGCGCCATGTTTCGTGCGCTGCTTGCTTGCCCGCTGGTTTGGCTTGTCATACCCAAAGCTGGAGCGCGCCTAGCGTGTGCGCTTGGACTTCATTCTGTTTTGCGGCTTCGTGATCGGTGACAAGATGCCGGATGCAAGTACGCTTAACCGTTTCAAGGGCAGGCTGGAGAAAAGCGGCACTCTACCTGCTGTGTTTGGCGAAGTCGAGCGGCAGTTGCGCGATCAGGGCATCCAAGTGTGCCCAGCACAAGGCGCGCTGGTGGAGGTAATAATTGAGAGTTCCGCAGCTGATTGCCTGGGACAGCCTGGGTAGAATTGTGCCTGTTTCCGAGCCAAGCATTGATCGTCGTTGGTATTTTTGTTGGTATCTATGAGAATTGAAAATCACGAAGCAAGCAATAGAGCGGCTTACAGGCAATGATTCGGGTGAAGCTATCACTAAAAACTCGTCAGCATGCTCCATATGCTGGTGCCAGCCCGATTCACACTTTTTGATAAACCTCCGCGCCCTGTTTTTTGAACTGTGTGGATTTGTCATCCATACCTTGTTTCAGCGCTTGAATTTCCGTTATGCCCTGGGCGGCGGCATAGTCGCGCACTTCCTGCGAGATTTTCATGGAACAGAAATGGGGTCCGCACATGGAGCAGAAATGGGCAACTTTGGCGGAGTCTTTCGGCAGTGTTTCGTCGTGGAAATCGCGCGCCTTGTCGGGATCAAGACCGAGGTTGAATTGGTCTTCCCAGCGAAATTCAAAGCGCGCTTTGGACAGCGCATTATCGCGGATTTGCGCACCGGGGTGGCCCTTGGCTAGATCAGCGGCATGCGCAGCAAGTTTGTAAGTGATGACGCCTTCTTTCACATCGGCCTTGTTGGGTAAACCCAGATGCTCTTTAGGCGTGACGTAGCACAGCATGGCCGTGCCATACCAGCCTATCATCGCTGCACCGATGCCGGAGGTGATGTGGTCGTAGCCGGGCGCGATGTCAGTGGTGAGCGGGCCCAGTGTGTAGAACGGCGCTTCGTGACATTGCTCCAGTTGCAGCTCCATATTTTCTTTGATTAGGTGCATGGGCACGTGGCCGGGACCTTCTATCATCACTTGTACATCATGCTTCCACGCAATTTGTGTGAGCTCACCCAGCGTTTTCAATTCACCCAATTGCGCTTCGTCATTAGCGTCATAAATTGAACCCGGACGCAGACCATCGCCGAGCGAGAAGCTCACATCGTAAGCCTTCATGATTTCGCAGATGTCTTCAAAGTGCGTGTACAAGAAACTTTCCTGGTGATGCGCCAGACACCATTTGGCCATGATAGAGCCGCCGCGCGACACAATGCCAGTCATGCGATTAGCGGTCAGCGGAACATAGCGCAGCAATACGCCGGCATGGATGGTGAAATAATCCACGCCTTGCTCGGCTTGCTCGATAAGCGTATCGCGGTAGATTTCCCAAGTTAAATCTTCAGCCCGACCATTTACTTTTTCCAGCGCTTGATAGATCGGCACGGTGCCGATGGGCACGGGCGAATTGCGAATGATCCATTCGCGCGTCTCGTGTATGTGCTTGCCGGTAGACAGATCCATCACATTGTCCGCGCCCCAGCGTATGGCCCAGGTCAGCTTTTCCACTTCTTCGCCTATGCTGGAAGTGACGGCAGAGTTACCGATGTTGGCATTGATTTTCACCAGAAAGTTGCGGCCAATAATCATCGGCTCAACTTCAGGGTGGTTGATATTGGCTGGAATAATGGCGCGGCCGCGGGCGATTTCAGAACGCACAAATTCAGGCGTGATCTCAGCCGGAATGCTGGCACCAAATGACTGGCCAGCATGTTGCCGTCCCATCATCTCAGCCAATTTATTTCCCAAGGGGCCGGAGGTTTTTAATGCGGCCAGATATTCACGGCGCTGCATGTTCTCGCGTATCGCGACGAATTCCATTTCCGGCGTGATAATGCCGCGACGGGCGTAGTGCATTTGCGAAACATTCCCGCCCGCTTTGGCACGGCGCGGCTGGCGGCGCAAATTAAAGCGCAGCTCAGCCAGCGCAGGGTCGTTCAAGCGCTCAACACCATAGTGCGAGGAGGGGCCCGACAATTCTTCGGTATCGTCACGCTCAGTTATCCACGGCGTGCGCGGCGCAGCCAAGCCGGAGCGGATGTCTATCTGCGCTGCCGAATCGGTATAAGGACCGGAGCAATCGTAGACATAAATCGGCGGATTTTTTTCAGCACCCATTGCCGCTGGCGTATCTGACTGCGAAATTTCGCGCATTGGCACACGAATGTCGGAGCGTGAACCTTCGACATATATCTTGCGCGAATTCGGCAAAGGATGGATGGCAGCATCGTCCACCTGCGCGGACTGGCCTAAAAATTTGGGGTGGGCATTCATGATGGTGGCTCCAAAATAAGGGAGCACAGCCTGCGGCTGGACGCTTCCCTACGACGGTATTATCCGTACAGGTTCAAAGGGACTCTCTCACCCCGCCAGCCTTCCGGCGAGGACCCCTACGCAAGCGGGCAAGTTACTGGAAAGTGGGTGGGAAAGCAAGTTGCTGTGTGTAGCAGCTTGTTGAATTATTCCAATTCTATTTTAAAGCAACAATAATCATGTAGGGTGCGCTCGCGCACCAGCGTCAATGGTGCGCAAGCACACCCTACGTCATTGCACTTTCAATTTAGAAATGGAAATAGCCATTCCAGTAACAGTTGACAAAAGCACTCTTAAAAAAGCTCTGGCCTCTGAATGCGCATACGACAATTAGATTACCGCAAATAGTAAAGCACCCAGCAAGCCGATGACCAGCAGGAATGTTCCTATCCCCAAAAGAAGCAAAATAAAGCCCCAAATGCTGCGCCATACACTACTCACAATAATTTTCCTTCTGTTCGTTACAGCAGGGTGAAGACCAGGCTTAGCGAGGTTCGACGATTTTAACATTCGGCTTACCGGGAAAGGGGGGGTAAGCTCAACTTCTAAGTGCAACAGTCCTGGTATTAAAAAAGACCTCATCAGTTGTTCTGTAGTTCAAGCACTTTCATGGCCGATGATTTAATTCCATTTCTCGTTAAAAACAATAATCATTCCATAGGATGACGCTCTTGACTCGTCCCAGCTGGTCGTATTCGGTGTCTATGCGGATGAGGCGGGTGTCAAAGCCTGCGGTCTGGCTGCTGACTTCGCGCTTGAATTTGTCGCCCCCTCCCCATTATGCTTACGGGCGCAAAGATCAGCTGTTTTTCACTGGTGGCTCAATTTGTCGCGGGGCGCGAGCAACAAGCTTATGCGAGGTCTGCTCCTCCTTACGTTGATAGTAATGTCCAATAGCACGCACATCATTATGATGGCGTGCGGCTATTGCCTCGCGGATGGCGCGCACTTCTTTCACGATTGGATCTTCCCATACCATATCAGTGCTCTCCAGTGAGTTCATCGGGCGTGCAGATAATGGGGGGCTTGTAGCCGCTCTCTATACAAACAGCTTGAATTTCCTCGAAACGTTCGGCGTTGGCAATGTGCTTGCAGTTCCACGTCAGAAGATAATGAATAATGAATGCCGTTCACACACGCAAGCGCAACATGCAAAGCATCAATGGCGGCCTCCTTGGGAATCGCTCCTGATCGAAGCAATCGTTCGGCGAGATCAATTGCCGCGTCGGTCACTTGAAGCACATCAATGTCATCAACTACAGTAAGCCGCTGCGCGGCTGCATCAGGGTCACCGCCACCGGCCTCATCCAGTACCGGCTCAGAAACAAAGAGCGTGAAGTCAAGACGGCGGCGCTCCCACCATTCCCGGGTAACCGTCTGGTGCGCGGCTACGATCAGATCGCGTGATGGACGGTTGGCAAGGTAGCTCACCACGCTGGTTTCGAGGTAGATGGTTTTTTTATCCATGGCACGATTTTTAGTATATCACCGTATGGGGCTTGGGGTGAGTTGGCCGTCGGCAGCAACGGCTGCGACCATCCAGTACACTTGCAGGGTCTGCGCGTGGCGTATCTGGGCGAGGTGGCCATAAGGGTTGTAAACATTCTGCACCTTGATCAAGGCCGGATCGGTTTGGCTGTCTACTCGGCCCACTCGGCCCAGGGTGTCGTAGGTGAAGTCTTCAGTGAGTGTCAAATGTAAGGCCTGACCCTTTTGATGCTTGTTGGTTTTGCTTGGTTTCCTTCTTGGTTTCCTTGGTTTGACCCCTTGGTTTCCTTGGTTTCCGTGCCCACCCTACCCGGCTTATCAAGGCATTTTCTGCGAGAGCATTTCAACCAGAGTCGCACTACCCGTATCCCAAGTGTAGAGTATGTCGGATACTTTCCAGCCAGCCGGGGTGTTGCTTAATTTGAATCTGACGACTTGCGGTGTACCAATATTCTTGAAGCGCACGCTGACCATGTGTTTGTCCGTATCCATAGCACAGATTCGAAAATCCGTTATCTCAAAATCCTGAGCGGAATATAAGATATCAACATCAATATTGCAGATTCCTTGTTCCTTTGCTTCACATTCCTGATTTTTAATAAACAAGCTCGTCAAATTTTTATCAAAGTACTTCAACAATACATTGTTAGGTTCGTTGTCAACGGATATAGTTCTGCGTACATTCCAAGCATAGTTTTTATAAAGGTCTTGGACTACACTTTCCGGTCCGCCCGTTTTTGCTTCTTGGCATTCGGCTGTTTGCTGCACTTTAGTCGGTAACGGGTTTTCAGCGTTTGCGGAATTCTCGCAGCCAACAAAAAAAATGCCCCCCAGAAAAAGGCTGGCCAACTTTGAAAAACCTATGAGTCTGTGATGAATATTCATGTTTTATGGCCGATAAATTGAATAAGGAACCTGCGGATTCGAATAGCGATATTTAGGCCCGCTCCATATGTCATTTTGTCTAAAATCCGATACCCATTGTTTACTGTTGTACATCCCCATGTGTCCGGCTGGAAGGTTTTGTCCGGTATAGGGTTGTAGTATCGACACATCCCCTTTCTGTGGCACATAGCCTTTTTTCAAATCAAGTTTTTCCATGCCGATTTTTTCGAGGCTTGGCCCATAATCTTTTGCATAACCGCTGGCGGGTCTGTCCAGCTTGGCGCCGCCCATGCCCGCTTCGATTGCTTGACGAGTATATACGCCACACTGCCTCTGTGATGTTGCCCCCGCACAAGCATCTAAATGTGCGACTGCTTTGTCCACATCGAATGCCTTATTATTCTGCCCCACCTGACTACCATTCCCCGCCCCCGCTACATTCTGCTCCGCCACAGTCGATAGCCCATTATCCTCTTTCTTATTGCCGGTGAGGTCAACTGAACTGGGGTTGTCGTCATCCTTAATCCCGGACAAGTTCGAGTTGTTGTTTTGGTTAGAGACTGAGTTACCGGAGACCTCCTTGGCTGCATTGACTTTCTGCACTGCGGCATTGTTGTTGCTGGAACGCGCCATCCCACCACCAGAATTAATAGAACTGCCAGAACCGCCACCGGAAGAGAACAAGCCAGAGAAGAAATTGCCGATGGCGGAGAAGAAATTACCAATGCCCGCCCAGAACCCACTGTCCGACACAAACCCGCTCGGATCGGTGGCAAAGAACGGATTATTCAGCACATAGCTATAGCGGTTATAGCTTTGCAGGTCGCCCGGATACTGGATCGTCGGATCGGCCGAGGTGAAGCGTCCCAGCCGCGGGTCATACACCCGACCGTTCATGTGGATCAGCCCCATGTCTTCCAGGTGCATATGCCCGGTGTAGCCGTGGTCGGTGTT
>JANPNS010000002.1:0-6460 GCA_031427575.1 Gallionellaceae bacterium | reverse complement strand
GGTCATTAATTCACCATGAATAAAGCGCGGGTACTGCAGCTCGAAGGTGGCGATCTCTTTGCCGTAGCGGTTGACGCTGTGGGCGATTATTTTTGCTTCAATCATTTTGTTTCTTCTTTTGTTTTCGGGCGGTGACGCGTGCTAAGCGGTTGTTGGAGGACTCGAATACTGGCGACCACCTTTCATACTTAGGGGGCATGAACCCAGCGGCCTCTACGCCTTTGCGCAGGGCGTCCGCTAGAGGGTAGTTGCCAAACTCACGCGCCTGCCAATAAGTGTCACGCAGAAGGCAGATCTGGGTAGCCTCGCTTTCGGTGAGGGTGTCGAGGGCGCACCACATCACGTCGTCTCTGCCTGGGTTTCGTAAAGTTTGTCAACCGCCGCGCGCTGCGCGGGGTCAAGGTGTTCTTTCAGCATGTCCAAAACATTAACGGAGCGAATGTCCTCAATCGAGGTGGAGATGTCGGCGAGGCCCTCGACCTGCTCGACCTTGACTGCGTTGGTGATGACGAAGGCGGCGCTGCGCTGGCGGAAGGCGGAGATCGCCCTGATCACGTCGGCCGCTTCCGAGGTCAACGCTGCACCCTCGACGCGGATGAAGCCGGGGCCGCCGAAGCCCGCCTCCCTGAGGTCGCGCCAGTCGATAACTGCGTAGCCGCCGACGTCGTCGTTCGGCACCCAGGTCTGCACGTATTCGGTGGTGCCGGCGACGTGGTCGATGACCAGCGCGCGCTTCATGCCGTCCTTCTGAGCATCTCCGTGCGGCAGGCAGTCGGCAATCGAGGTCGGGAATTGATTTCCAACGATGATGACGCTGCCGCCCAGAGACTCGCGCCCCTGGTGCTCGTGGCCGAAGATCATCTTGAAGCCGCGCGCCTTCAGGGCTTTGGCCTGCTCGCGGGACAGATCCAGCGAGTGGTCGGCAGCGCAGGCGAACTTGTTGTCGTAATTGCAATGCAACAGCACGAACCTTGTGCCCTCAGGGATGCGCGCCAACTCCAGCTCGAACAGGTCTTGATTCGGAACGTGCGGGATGAGGTAGGTGTCAGCGCCGATGGATGCAGAGGTCTTCAACACCTTGAAGTTGGCGTGCTTCATCTGCAGCAGCGCGCCTATGAAGGCGACGGAACCAAGTCGGGACGAATCCTTACTCAGGTCGTGGTTGCCCATGCCCCAGACGAGTTCGAGCTGCGGGTAGGCGCTGAGGAACTTGTCGGTGTCTTCGTAGATCTGCAGAGCCTGGATCAGCGGGATGTCATAGACGTCGGTCAGGTCGCCGTTGACAACTATGCGTCCGCAGCCGAGCTGGGGTGCCAGACGCAGCAGCTTTCGGTGCTGGCTATGGCCGTACTCTCGCAGCGCCGCAGCGCTGGCGATGGTGGTGCCGCCGTTGCGCTGCACGCCGAGGTGCAGATCTGAAATAACTAAGGTTTTCATGATTCACTTTCAGGAATATCAGGGTTGGACAGGCCAGAACGGCCCTGGGTAAGCTTTAACTGCTTGCCCCTTGCGGTGGCCTCGGAGATTGCTTTGCGGCGCGCTGCGCCTTCCTGAGCGGCTTCCTGCACCAGCTCGGGACGGGGGCGCTTGCGCGTCTGCTGGCAGCTGAAGCACTGCAGGCGTTTGGTTTGGGAGCTGAAGTGGAAGACAGGCTTGAACCGCTCGTCCTCCTTGAAAACCCGACAATAGGGGCAGAATCTAAGCGGCATCAGCGAAACACCTGCGGCGCCTGGTGTCGAAGGGCGTCGCCGGCGGTTGGGAAGGCCGGAAGCTTGGTCATGTCCCACGAGCCAGTCAGGTTGCCGTCTGCCGTCATGTACGGCACGTCAATGCAGCGCCACAGACCTGAAGCCGAGTGAAACACGAGGACAAGGTCTGTGCTCCCCGTATATGGCACCAGCGCACAGTCGTAGTCGCGAGCGCTACCATGCTGTCAGCGATATTGCTGGCTGGCATAGGCTGGTTCCTCGGCAGCGCAAATTCCAGGCAAGCTGCCGCAGTTAAAAATGAGCAAATTATTGCTGTGGCGCCCACCCCCAGTGTCGTCACCACACCAGCACCCGATACCTCGCTACCAGCACCCGCCAGCACCGTGCTCGCTACCTCCCGGCCAGTGTCTCCGGCTATCACTGGCCATGATCTGCCATTAACCCAAACACTGCCCAGCGCAGCGAACAAACCCGAACCCACGTTACTAGCTCAACGCCTCGCCGCCACCAATGACATGCTCGCCCAACGAAATAAAAATAGCGCCAGCATCCAGCTTTTTTTTACGACCGAAGCCCAGCCGGAACGCCTGGAAAGCTTTTTGGATCGCGCCAACAACCTCGGTAAACTTGATGAGATATATGTGCTGCCCAGCAAAATAAATGGCAAAGATGGATACCGTGTACTGTATGGCGATTACCCTGACATCATGGCTGCACGTACCGGCATGGAGCAATTGCCGCAACGCTACCAGACCGCGTTCTCGCCAGTGCCCTATATGATTTCAATGGCGCAGGTCAGCCCGTAGCGGTACTCGCAAAGAAATTTTTTCGGTCAAGCAATAAGGTCACCCCGCACTGACACTTCGTTTTAGCGCGCAATATCGTTATTTATTATGTAAGCGATAAAATTTCTTGAGTAACGCAATATCGCGACAGGGGTTTGAATTGGTATGAAGATCCTGTTGTTGAGTAAGCCCGGCAAAGGTGTTAGGCTGTTGAAAATGCAAAGTGGGTGAGATTATGCGATCAAGAAATATACTTCTGTATTGGAGCTGCGTCCTGCTCGTCGCTTGCGGCACGCAGCCCATCACCCCTTCCACCAAACACATTCAACCCGAAAAAACCGAAGCTGAATCCAGCCCAGGCATCCCGCAACCGATCAAGCGCGCCATCCCGCTCTCACCGCCCCAGGCTGCGCCTAAAGTTGAAACCTACAGCGTGGTGGTAAGCAATGTCGCGGCGCACGAAATTCTGTTCGCGCTGGCGCGCGACGCAAAAATCAACCTCGATATTCATGGTGGCATTCAAGGCTCTGTTACGCTCAACGCCGTTAACCAGACCCTGCCGCAAATTCTTAACCGCATCGCCAAACAAGTGGACATGCGCTACGAAATGGATGGCACAAATTTGATCGTCATGCCGGATACACCTTATTTGAAGCACTATAAAATTGACTATGTGAATATGTCGCGCGATTCTGAAGGCGGCATTTCCAATACAACTCAAGTCGGTTCTGGGAGCTCTGCCGGGTCAGGGGGCTCTGGCAGCAATAATTCATCGCTTACCATCAAGAACACCTCCAAAAATCACTTCTGGGAAACGCTGACCCAGAACATGAAGGATATTCTGCATGAAACTGACAAGATATTGCCGGGTGGCTCCAGTGAAACGTCGGTGGAACAAGTCAGGACGGCCAGCAGCAGTGGTACTGGTGCACCGCCCGGCAATAGCAAGAAAGCTGCGTCCAAAGCCGATTTTGAAAATAGCTCTAATCCAATCAGCCTGGAAGAAGGCGGCATGACCATCACGCGACGCAATACTTTCCGCGAAGCGGCTTCCGTCATTTCCAACCCGGAGAGCGGCATCATCACCGTGCGCGCCACCGGCAAGCAACACGAAAAAATTCAGGAATTTGTTGATCAAATTATGAGCAGTGCCCGCCGTCAGGTAATGATCGAGGCCACTATCGTCGAAGTGCGGCTAAGTGATAATTACCAGCAAGGCATAGACTGGTCAGCTGCCAAGCTTGGCGGCAAGGGCTTCACCTTATCGCAGGCCGGAACAGCGGGTTTACCCGCTACTAATACCGGCAGCATGTTCATCCTCAATTACCTCAACCCCACTTCACGCATGGGTAGTATCGCCGCCTCGATTTCCCTGCTGGAATCGTTCGGCACGGTGAAGGTGTTGTCCAGCCCCAAGATCAGCGTAATGAACAATCAGACCGCCATGCTGCGCGTGGTGGATAACACGGTCTATTTCACTGTCAATTCAACCCTGGGGTCCTGTGCAGCCCCCTGCACTCCGCCCATTGCGTACACCACCACCGTTAGCACCGTACCTATCGGCTTCACCATGAGCGTGACACCGCAAATCAACGACAGCGACACTGTGCTACTCAACATTCGTCCGTCCATTACGCGCCTGCTCAAATATGTCAACGACCCGACGCCCGATCTCGTGTTCACCAATACCGTTCCGCAAACCTCCACCCGCGAGATGGAGTCGGTGCTGAAAATAGAGAACAACCAAACTGCAGTGCTGGGCGGCCTGATGGAAGATCGCATAGACAAGTTCACCGACGAAGTACCGCTATTGGCAAAAATTCCATTGTTAGGTAATTTTTTCCAGAATCGAAACGACACCACATCAAAAACAGAACTGGTGATTTTCCTGCGCCCAACAGTCATCAAGGATGCCAGTATCAACGGTGACTACGGCGAATTCCGCGACTTATTGCCAAACCAGGATTTTTTCAAAGTTGATGCCGCCGGCAAGAGCGAAAGCAGCGGCAAGCCCTGACATGAGCTTATTACTCGATGCCCTTAAAAAAACCGGACAGGCAAAACAGGACGACATGCCGGGAGACTCAATAAACGTGAGCACACCCGAGCTGGCACGCTCAACCGGCCACAATCTGTTCGCAGCCAAGACCGCGCCCATGCACAATCGGGCACGCGTAGGCATCATCCCACTCGCCCTCATCAGCGGATTCTTGCTCGCCGCCATCGGCGGCTATTACGTCTGGCATGAAACCTCCTCCACGCCCCCGATGCCACAGCACATAGCTGCGGCCGCATCGATAAAACAACCTGCTACCACGCTTGCCATGGAAACAAAAGCAGCGCCAACAGTTGTCAACGTGGGCCAAGGTGGCACTCAATCTGTCGGCGCAGTTGCAGCAAAACCGCACTCGCCCAAGCCTCTTCGCCTCACCGCCAACAAACCTGCGCAAGGAGTAATCATCGAGCACGGCCAAACGACCGATACCGTCAACGCGACTCTGACCAGCGCTTATCATGCCTATGGTAATGGCGATTACGCCACGGCGTGGCAGCTGTATCGCTCGGTATTGCAACAGGATGCCAGGAACCGCGATGCGCTGCTGGGCATGGCGGCCATCGCCCAGCAGCAGGGGCAGGACGCGGTCGCCGCACAATATTATGGACAGGTATTAACACTTGATCCGCGCGACCCGGCTGCCCATGCCGGCATGTCTGCACTCACCTCAGGCGATGCGGCCAGCACGGAAAGTCGTCTCAAGCAGCTGCTCACCCATCGCCCGGATGCGGCCCCATTGCATTTCGCGCTGGGCAACCTTTACGCCGCGCAGTCGCGCTGGGGCGAGGCACAGCAATCCTACTTCAACGCCACCAACCGCGAACCGGACAATTCGCAATACGCCTTTAATCTGGCAGTCAGTCTCGATCATCTGAGCCAGAAAAAATTGGCCACCCAGTATTACCAGCGTGCGCTACAGCTCGATCAGCCTGGCAGGGCGAGTTTCGACCATGCACAAACGCAGCAACGCGTGAATGAACTGACAACGCCCTGAAATACCCACTCGAGAAAGCCCCATGTCAGCGCAACTACAACAACCCCTGGGTCGCCTGCTGGTAGAAAAAGGCGTCATCAGCGAAGATCAACTGCGCATCGCCCTGCAGGAGCAAAACAAAAATCACCAGCCGCTGGGTCGTTTGCTGGTGGGTCTGGGCTTCCTGTCTGAAGCGACCATCCGCGATGTGCTGTCGGAAAATCTGGGGCAAGAAAGTGTTGACCTTACCACCGTAATCATTGATTCGGCGGCGATCAAGCTCATCCCCAAAGATGTCGCGCGACGCTACCAGTTGCTGCCACTGTCGGTAGACCCGGTCAGCAAGCATCTCACCCTGGCCATCGCCGACCCCGACAATATCATCGCACTGGATCAGCTGCGCGCACTGCTCAAGGATGAATACCGCCTGACCACTCAAGTAGCGAGCGAATCCGATATCCTGCGTGCCATTGACCAGTATTACGGCTTTGAGCTTTCTATTGATGGCATCCTGCATGAAATTGAGCCGGGTGAAATGGAGTACCAATCACTCCAGAGGCGTCAACGAATTCAGCCAGCCGGTAGTGCGCCTGATCGACGCCCTGCTGACCGAAGCGGTGCAACAAGGCGCCTCGGACATTCACTTTGAACCGGAAAGCAGTTTCCTGCGTATTCGTTACCGGGTTGACGGCGTGTTGCGCCAAGTGCGTAGCTTGCACAAGAGTTTTTGGTCGGCCATGGTGGTGCGCATAAAAGTGATGAGCCACATGAACATCGCTGAAACACGTGCGCCGCAGGATGGCCGCATTTCGCTACGACTGTCAGGCCGCCCGATTGATTTTCGTGTTGCTTCGCATCCGACCACACATGGTGAAAATCTGGTGCTACGCATACTGGACCGCCAAAAAGGTATCGTACCCATCAATCAACTCGGACT
>JANPNS010000001.1:0-9629 GCA_031427575.1 Gallionellaceae bacterium | reverse complement strand
GGTATCGCGCACCGGGTCGACGCGGGTGGTGATTGCCCAGATCACTTCCTGCCAATTGCGGATATCGATGTCGTCATCCACCACGATGATGAATTTGGTGTACATGAATTGGCGCAGATAAGACCAGATGCCGAACATCACGCGCTTGGCGTGCCCCGGATATTGCTTGTTCATGGATACTACCGCCATACGATAGGAACATCCCTCCGGCGGCAAATAAAAATCGGTGATTTCGGGAAATTGTTTTTGCAGCAGCGGCACGAATACTTCATTGAGTGCCACGCCCAGTATGGACGGCTCATCCGGCGGCTTGCCGGTATAAGTGGAGTGATAGATGGGATCACGGCGCATGGTGATGCGCTCTATGGTGAATACCGGAAATTTTTCCTGCTCGTTGTAATAGCCGGTGTGGTCGCCAAACGGCCCTTCCAGCGCAGTCTCGCCGGGATGAATCAGGCCTTCCAGCACAATCTCGGCACTGGCCGGTACTTGCAAATCGCTACCCAGACATTTAACCAGTTCGGTTTTTGCACCGCGCAGCAAGCCAGCAAATTGATATTCCGATAAGCTATCCGGCACCGGTGTAACCGCACCCAGTATCGTGGCCGGATCGGCACCGATCACCACCGCCAATGGAAACGGTTGTCCCGGATGGGCCTTGCGCCAATCTTGATAATCCAGCGCGCCGCCGCGCTGCGCCAGCCAGCGCATGATGACTTTGTTCGGCGCGATCACTTGCTGGCGATAAATGCCAAGATTTTGGCGCGGCTTGTTGGGCCCGCGCGTCACCACCAACCCCCAGCTAATCAGTGGCGCGACATCGCCCGGCCAGCAGGTCTGTATGGGCAGCCTGCCCAAATCCACTTGATTGCCTTCCCACACAATTTCCTGGCAAGGTGCGCTGGCAACCACCTTGGGCGACATGTTCAGTACTTGTTTCAATACCGGCCATTTGTCCCAGGCATCTTTCAATCCCTTGGGTGGTTCCGGCTCTTTCAGATAGGCCAGCAATTTGCCTACTTCGCGCAAGGCCTGCGCGCTGTCCTCGCCCATGCCCAGGGCCACGCGGCGCGGCGTACCGAATAGATTCGCCAGTACGGGCATGGTATGTCCAGTGGGCTTTTCAAATAAAATTGCGGGGCCTTGCGCGTGCAACACACGATCGCATATTTCGGTCATTTCCAGACGTGGCGATACCGGCGTGTTCACACGCTTGAGTTCGCCCAGCTTTTCCAGTTGCGCGATGAAGTCGCGCAGGTCGTGATATTTCATTTCAAATGTTCACCATAAAATTTCTTCTCACCCTCCGGCCTCGTCTTAAACCGCTTATGCAGCCAGAAGTATTGCTCCGGCATTTCCAGCACACGCTGTTCGATAAATTCGTTGACGCGGCGGGTATCCGCCACAATATCATCTGTGGGATAGTTTTCCCATGCCGGGTAGAAACGCACTTCGTAACCCTGGTAATTGGGCAGCACTCGTATGATGCACGGTACTACTTTGGCCTTGGTCGTCGCTACCAGCCGTGGCAAGGTAGTCAGCGTGGCGGCAGGCACACCGAAGAACGGGATAAACATGGCATCCTTGGTGGACAAATCCTGATCCATGAAATAGCAAAGCGGGTAACCTGCGCGCATCGCCTTCAATACCGGGCGCATGCCCTGTTGCCGCGAATACAGCAGTTGCTGGCCGAAACGTGCGCGCTTCTTCAGTACCAGATCATTGATGTATCGATTTTTCTGGTGAGTATAAATGTCGACGTAATTAATATGCATGGAAAGCCAGCTGCCGCCCACATCCAGCGCCACGAAATGCGCCGTTAGCAAAATAATCGGATTGCCCTGTGCCGCCTGAAAATATTCCAGTCCCTCAACCCGCACCAGTTTTTTGATGCGCTCAGGGCTGGACCACCACAAAATGCCGCGCTCGATGAAACTGCGAGTGAAGGCGCGAAAATTCTGGCGTACTAATAGTGCGCGCTCAGCCTTGCTCTGTTGGGGAAAACACAGATGCAGGTTGATGGTCGCAACGCGGCGACGCTCAGCGGCGATCAGATAAAAAAAAGTGCCCAAGCAGTTGCCTATCCAGGCTTGCAAGCGGAATGGCAAGAAATGCAGTAGCCACAATATAAAAACCAGCAAGCGCGCCATCATGTTTTTTTCTGCGTAGCTGGCGCGACACCGACGGGCGTTTTATAGCGATTGTAGCTCCACAAATATTGGGTAGGGCAGGTGCGTATCACGCTTTCCAGCGCGGCATTAATCTGCATGCTTATGGGTATGCCGGGGGAGAACTCCAGCGGAGCGATGTGTATGACATATCCCGCACCTTGTGGTAAACGTATGCTATGGGACAGCAATACCGTTGCTCCGCTGGCCTCTATTAAACGCCCCACCAAAGTCATGGTGTAAGCCGGGCGCCCAAAAAATTCTGCCCACTCGCCTTCGCCATTGCCAGGCACTTGATCCGGCAACAAACCTATTGCTTCGCCGCGCTTCAGTGCTTTAAGCAATGCGCGCACCCCGCCGATGTCGGTGCGTGCCAAACGCATTGGGCCGCGTTCCCGTCCACCGCGAATTATTTTATCCAGCCATAATTGTTTGGGAGGACGGTACATACAGGTCATCGGCATTCGCGCAGCGACATAGGGGCCAATGATCTCAAAACATCCCATATGCGGCGTTAGTATTATGACGCCATGCCCACGCTGGCGAGCTATTTCCAAATGTTCAAGGCCGTGACAATTTTGCACTTTGATTAAAATTTCATGCAGCGGGCGTTGCCATGCCCAGGGTAGTTCACTGCCACCTTTCCCTGTTTCCGCAATGTTTGCACTTAACATCTGGCGCAGGTCGGCTGCTGACTGGTCAGGGTATGCGTTAGCGAGATTTTCGCGCAATCGCTCGGCATAGCTGGTGGACAGCCAGTATGTCAGCCAGCTCAGCGCCGCGCCTATACCATGCAAAACACGCAGCGGCAAGCGAGCCACCAAATTAAACAGCCAAACTACTGGGGACGAATGCATGGGTGGGAACAAGCGAGTTTTGTTATAATCAGCATCCTATTTTTAGTCAACTTAAGATTTACGGAGAGCTATGAGTGAGTTTCTGTTTACATCCGAGTCCGTGTCGGAAGGCCATCCCGACAAAGTCGCAGATCAAATATCGGATGCTATCGTTGACGCTATTCTAGCGCAGGACAAGCATTCGCGCATTGCCGCCGAGACGCTGTGCAATACTGGATTGGTAGTATTGGCTGGCGAGATTACCACAGCCGCCAATGTTGATTATATCCAGGTGGCGCGCGACACCATCAAGCGCATCGGCTACGACAACACCGAATACGGCATCGACTACAAAGGTTGTGCGGTGCTGGTGGCCTACGACAAGCAAAGCCCGGACATTGCTCAAGGCGTGAACAAGGCCTATGACGACACGCTGGATCAAGGCGCGGGTGACCAAGGTCTGATGTTCGGATATGCCTGCGATGAAACGTCGACGCTGATGCCGTTACCGATTTATCTGGCGCACCGCCTGGTCGAACGGCAGGCATCGTTGCGCCGCGATGGCCGTTTGCCCTGGCTGCGCCCGGATGCCAAATCGCAAGTGACGATCCGCTATGTGGATGGCAAACCGCACTCTATAGACACCGTGGTGCTGTCAACGCAACATGCGCCGGAAATGGCGCTGGAAGCCATCCGCGAAGCGGTGATCGAAGAAATCATCAAGCCGGTGTTGCCGAAAGAGTTGATTAAAGGCAACATCAATTTTCTGGTTAATCCGACCGGACGCTTTGTGGTCGGTGGCCCGCAAGGCGATTGTGGTTTGACCGGTCGCAAGATTATAGTTGACACTTACGGTGGCTCAGCCCCTCATGGCGGCGGCGCATTCTCCGGCAAGGATCCGTCCAAGGTAGATCGCTCGGCTGCATATGCGGGTCGTTATGTGGCCAAAAATATTGTTGCGGCTGGCTTGGCCAGCAAATGTCTGGTACAAATTTCCTACGCCATCGGCGTGGCCAAACCAACCAGCGTGATGGTAGATACCTACGGCACCGGGAAAGTCTCCAATGAAAAAATGACCGAGCTGGTGTTGCGCCATTTCGACTTGCGTCCCAAAGGCATCGTGCAAATGCTCGATCTGCTGCGCCCGATATATCAAAAGACTGCGGCATATGGCCATTTTGGCCGCGAAGAACCTGAATTTACCTGGGAAGCGACCGATAAGGCGGCAGCTTTGCGCGCCGATGCAGGGCTGTAAGCCCAGATAATCCCACGGGTGAAATGCCATTGTAGGAGCGCAATTCATTGCGCGATGGCCGTGGAATATCGCCCGACACCCAAAGGGTGCAAGAACCTCTCCGAGGTAAATCGGGCTCCTACAAAACCCCACCCTCCAAGGGGCGCTGCGACCGGGTATCTCGGCCAGGCTTGGAGCGGTGTTAAGTATCAACGGCGCCCATTCATTAACTTTTAAATGAATGGAGCTTAACCATGAACGCTGTCATCACGCAATTCACTGACTACAAAATCGCCGACATGTCGCTCGCCGCATGGGGACGCAAGGAACTCGCCATCGCCGAAATTGAAATGCCCGGCCTGATGGCCATCCGCAAAGAATATTCCGCTACCCAGCCGCTGAAAGGCGCGCGCATCACGGGCAGTCTGCACATGACCATCCAGACTGGTGTGTTGATCGAGACATTGAAAGCGCTTGGCGCACAAGTGCGCTGGGCCTCGTGCAACATCTACTCCACGCAAGATCATGCCGCCGCTGCGATTGCCGCAACCGGCACGCCGGTGTTTGCCTACAAGGGCGAGACGCTGACTGAATACTGGGACTACACCCACCGTATTTTTGAATGGGCAGAAGGTGGCCTGTCGAATATGATTCTGGATGACGGCGGTGATGCCACGCTGTTGCTGCATCTGGGCGCACGCGCCGAGCAAGATGCCTCGTTGTTAAGCAAGCCCGGCTCGGAAGAAGAGACTTGTTTATTTGCTTCGATCAAGGCCAAGCTGGCGACAGATAAAAAATGGTATTCCACGCGCCTCGCCGCAATTAAGGGCGTCACCGAAGAAACCACCACCGGCGTGCATCGTTTGTATCAAATGCATCAGCGCGGTGAACTGAAATTCCCGGCGATTAACGTCAACGATTCGGTCACCAAATCCAAGTTCGACAATTTGTATGGTTGCCGCGAATCATTGGTGGATGCGATAAAGCGCGCGACCGACGTGATGGTGGCCGGCAAGATCGCCGTGGTTGCCGGTTATGGCGATGTCGGCAAAGGTTCGGCGCAAGCCCTGCGCGCCTTGTCCGCGCAAGTGTGGGTGACCGAGATCGATCCGATCTGCGCGCTGCAAGCGGCGATGGAAGGTTATCGCGTGGTGACCATGGATTACGCCTGTGAACACGGCGACATTTTCGTCACTGCCACCGGCAACTTCCATGTCATCACGCATGAACACATGAAGAAGATGAAGAACCAGGCCATTGTGTGCAATATCGGCCACTTCGATAACGAAATTGATGTCGCCTCGCTCAAGCAATACACCTGGGACAACATCAAGCCGCAAGTGGATCACGTCATTTTTCCTGACGGCAAAAAAATCCTGCTGCTGGCCGAGGGTCGTTTGGTCAATTTGGGTTGCGGCACCGGCCATCCGTCCTACGTGATGTCCTCTTCGTTCGCCAACCAGACCATCGCGCAAATCGAATTGTTCACCCGCAACAAGGATTATCCGATTGGCGTTTATACCTTGCCCAAGCATCTGGATGAAAAAGTGGCGCGCCTGCAACTGACCACGCTGAATGCGCAACTGAGCACCTTGACCGACCAGCAAGCTGCCTACATCAGCGTACCCAAGGAAGGTCCCTATAAATCGGAACATTACCGCTACTAAAACCATGCAACTCATACTAATCTGGATGTGCAATGCACTGGCGCTATTAGCGGTGGCCTACCTGCTGCCCGGCATTAACGTGGATGGCTTCACCTCCGCGTTGATTGCCGCGCTCGTGCTCGGCCTCATCAATACCTTGATCCGCCCCTTGCTGATCCTGCTTACACTGCCGATTACCGTGCTGACGCTGGGGCTGTTCATACTCATCATCAATGGCCTGTTGTTCTGGTTTGCAGGGTCAGTATTGCGCGGCTTCGAGGTCAGCGGATTCTGGGTCGGCGTGATGGGTGCGTTGCTCTACAGCATTATTTCTTCCGCACTGTCGCTGCTCATTCCCAGGCAAACCCTGCGCCAGCCTGGATCAAGCTCTGGCCCGGTGACCATAGATCATGACAAACTCTAAAACATTCAGCTTCGAGTTCTTCCCGCCGCAAACGCCGGAGGGCGTAGTGAAACTCGCCGCGACGCGCAAGCAGTTGGCCACGCTTAAGCCGAAATTTTTTTCCGTCACCTTTGGCGCCGGCGGCTCCACGCAGGAACGTACACTGGAAACCATACGCCAGATCAAAGCCGAGGGGCACAATGCCGCGCCGCATCTGTCCTGCGTTGGCTCTACCCGCGCCAACATTCGCAGCTTGCTGAACACTTATAAAGATATGGGCATCAAGCGCATCGTCGCGCTGCGCGGCGACCTGCCCTCAGGCATGGCGACCACCGGCGAGTTTCAATACGCCAACGAACTGGTGTCCTTCATCCGCACTGAAACCGGCGATCATTTTCATATCGAAGTGGCGGCCTATCCCGAGTTTCACCCACAAGCTAAATCTCCGCGCGACGACTTGCTTAATTTCCAGCGCAAGATGGAAGCCGGAGCGAATTCCGCCATCACCCAATACTTCTACAGCGCCGACGGTTATTTTTATTTCGTAGATGAATGCCGCAAGCTCGGCATCACCGCTCCCATCGTGCCGGGCATCATGCCGATCGTGAAATTCACACAACTGGCAAGATTCTCAGACGCCTGCGGTGCGGAAATCCCGCGCTGGATGCGCAAGAAACTGGAAAGCTACGGCGATGACAGCGCGGCTGTGCAAGCCTTTGGCTTGGATGCGGTGACGCAACTGTGTGAGCGCCTATTGGCTGGCGGCGCGCCAGGCCTGCATTTCTATACGCTCAACCAGGCTGGCCCTTCGATGGAAATCTGGAAGCGGCTGGGGTTGCAGTAAGTGTGAATGATTATGTTTGGCGCAGTTTATTTAGTCCATGCTTCCCTGAAAATCTGAACTGTTGCCACTAGCTAATTGCTGTTATAGTTATTACTAGAGTTCCCTATTGGATTGCTTAAGATGAGTGTTCATCAATATCAGAATCCTCCAATACTTGAGGCAGTTTGTGAAATCGGGTTTGCTCCCGCAGACGATGAATGGAATATCTCCTATCCTTGGCTTTTTTACGAGAAAGTCAAAGGTGTCTACGCTGGCGCGCCCAAGGAACAGAAACTGGTTCGTTTAGAGCCTCCGCCGACGGAAGTCTCAGGGAAGGAGGAGTCGCCATTTACCGTTGTCGAGCAATCAAGAACTCTGTTTCCCCTCGCGAACGACACCGGGTTGATTGCAGTTGGCCCCAATGTGTTAAGTGTACACGTTAGACGACCCTACCCTGGCTGGAGTATTTTTAGAGCAAGGATCGTGGAGGCGCTCAAAGAATACACAAGCATTACACATCCAATCGGTATCCGAAAAATAGGGCTTCGTTATATAAACCAAGTTACGATTTCAGAGCCGCAGCCTAATGTAGCTGATTATTTTTCTACGCCCCCGGCTAATGTATTACCTGATGAGCTTGCCATAGATAATTTCCAGTCCCGAAATGAGTACGTATATCAGGATGAGCCGATAAGGGTTGTTCTCAACTTTGCACGCACTGAGTCACCATCGAAGGTGTCGACTTACCTGCTTGATATTGATCTGGTTTGGCTATGGCCTGCAGAGCCGTTGCTTATAGATTCTGTGATGAGCAAGATTGATGAGTTGAGGCGTAGGGAAAGAATTATTTTTGAGCGTTTGATTACGAACCGATCCAGGGAGTTGTTTGATGCTGCAACTTGATGATGGCTATGCCAAATACAAATTTGCGCAAAAAGCAACGGGCGGAATGCCTGTATGGGAAAAGAATGTTGTTCTTCCGGTGCCTGCTACGATCCTTGGCAAGAATGAACAAGGGTACAGGTTCGCTGTTGGCTATCCCAGCCAAGAATTTTGCGCCATAGCCGACCCTTGGCAATTTGCTTCGCAAGCTTTAACCCCCACTATGCTAAGTGACTGTCTCGTTGTTGTCCGAACCACAACGAGCAGCACAGGTGGAGCAATAATCAGTTTGGTTAATGTGCGAAAAGCCACTCCCATTTTCAGAGAGTCAGTTGTAAGAAAGTTCGAGAAGCTGGTGGCTGAATGGAAAGTCTCTAGAAACCAAATTAACTCTGGAACAGAAATGTTCATGCATCCTGCATACCTGAAAATTATTGGCATGGGGCCAGAGGTCGTGCCACTTATCTTGAAAGAAATGGAAGCCAGCCTTGATCATTGGTTTTGGGCATTAAAAGCAATAACGGAAAAGGATCCCGTCCCCCCTGCTCACAGGGGTAGATTAAAGCTGATGGCTACGGACTGGTTAAGGTGGGCAAAAAATCAAGGTTATCAATGGTAGATGCTGCACGCAAGCCTTAAAACACAATTTCCTTATTTGACGGCGGCAAACTATCACGTCACAAGTCCACCGGATGCTCAATACAATTGCATAGCGTGGGCTGCTGCGGAAGATGACGTTTGGTGGTGGCCAGATAGCATGCTCAATTATCATTGGCCGGAGTCAGCGCCCCGGAAAGAAACAATTGAAGCCTTTATCCAAGCCTTCTCAACCAAAGGCTTTTCCCCCTGTAGCGATGGAAGCCTTGAGACAGGATTTGAAAAAATTGCCCTTTATGCAATCAACGAAAAACCGACCCACGCAGCCAGACAATTGAGCGATGGAAGTTGGGCAAGCAAACTAGGGCAAAATCACGACATTTGTCATGCCATAGATGCTCTTGATGGCCCCCAATATGGATCAGTTACACTGTTTTTAAAAAGAGCGTTTGAATAGTCGAATTTCCCCATTCCCAAAATTCGACATTTTATGATTCTCTCCACACTCTCCCAGTCCGAGCGCTACGCCCTGCTGCATCCACTATTCCCGCGCGCCTTTGAATATATGCGCAGCACCGATCTGCTTGCGCTGGTTCCGGGTGTGCATCACATTGTTGGCGAACAGCTCTTCGCTATCGTCGAGCAAACCCAGGGTCGCACACGAGCCGAGGCGCAACTGGAATGTCATCGCAAGTACATTGATATTCAACTGGTACTGGAAGGTGTAGATGAGATGGGCTGGAAGCCGCTGGCGGATTGCCGTGGGCCGGTGGCCGATTACAGCGCCGAGAAAGACATTCAGTTTTTCCACGATGCACCGGCAAGCTGGATTGCCACGCCCCCCAATGCGTTCTGCATCTTCTTTCCGGAAGATGCGCAAGCGCCGTTACTGAGTGACGGTTATATCCGCTTGGTAATATTCAAGGTTTTGGTGGAGAAATTCCAGCTACCCTTGTTGGGGCGCGATTTATCGCGCCTTTTTTCGGGTTACAGTATTAACCTGGGCGCTATGATTCGCGCCCCTACTCTTCGAACGCGAC